>JBOHTE010000849.1:0-8680 GCA_050733555.1 Gemmatimonadaceae bacterium
TGCGATCACGAGGATCGGCTGCTCGTCGGGTGCGACATCTCGTTCACCTCGGCGGGAGCAACGAAAGAGGTCACGTCCTCTTTTGCAACGCACTTTCACACCGCGCCCACCGTGTATGGCGTTGCCACCAAGTCGTTCACGCTGGGCAGGGGATTGGGCAGCTTCAGTCTGGGTTTTGGCAGCGGTCTGTTCTACGACAACGGCAAACTTGGCGACACCTACAACGACAAGGGACAGATCGCGCGCGGGCTCTTTCTGGGCGGGCGCTACGCGATCAATCCCACACCAACGACGCGCATTGATTTCCTGGCGGAGAACAACGGCTGGGACTGGAACGCCGGTGTGGTCGGCAACTGGCGCGGGATCTCGCTCGGCATTTACGGGACGGAGCTGGAGGAAGGCACGAAATCCGCCTCCAAGGGTCCGCTCTACAACGTGTACAACTACGCCAAGGTGAACCTGTCGCTCGGCTACAGCGGCAATGTCTACGACATTTCCCGGGGGCTGTTCCTGCGTTCCCGGGTCGCGGAGCTGGAGCGGGAGCAGAATCAGCTTCGTGCCGAGATCGCGGCGCGTGACAAGCGCATTGCGGCACTGGAGGCACAGCTGCGGCTGGCGCAGGCCGGCGAACTGGCCGACATCGCACGCCGCCGTCAGACGCTGGAAGCACAGATCCAGCAGGAGCGTGACGCGATCCAGCGAGCCGAGGATCGGCTCAAGAAGTTGCAGGAAGGACAGCCGCCGACTTCGCCGCCCACCACTCCGCCGTCAACCACCCAGCCGCCGCGCTGACAGAGAGACATGGCAATGTCCAGAACGCATGGAAGCTACGCGGTTGCTGCGGCGCTGTTCCTGGCGGCGAGTGCGATGTCTGCCCAGCAGAGTTATCCGCAAACCCTGTACTGGGGGTCCGGACTGGTGGACATCCCGGTAGCCTGGGTGTCACCCCTGTCCGGAGATTTCAACCTCGGATTCTCCGGCAAAAGCATCAAGGGATCGCAGATCGCCTCGGGATTCGGCAAGGGGATGAACACGAACATGGCGCTGTCGGCATCACTCTGGGGCCGCGCGGAGCTGGGCTGGTCGCTCTACTCCGATGATCCCGAGTGGGGATTCTTCGGCCGCGCGCTGCTCATCAACGAGGAGGATTACCGCCTCAAGGGCGGTGCGGCGGCCTGGATTCCGAGTCTGGCGGTCGGCATGCGTAACGTCGGACCCTATTCCAAGGTGGATCGGTTCGGGCTCGGCTATCACCTTGGTCTGCCCACGAGCCAGGATCCGAGCCGCGAGCACGTGGTGGACTCGCTGCACCAGAACTTCTCCACGGCGCAGACGATTTATGGCGTGGCAACCAAGTCGTTCAGCCTGAGTGACGTAAATCGCAACTGGCCCAACGTGGGGCTCAGCTTCACCCTGGGCTACGGAAACGGCCTCTTCAAGAACGACGGCGGGCTGGACTCGGCGTATGCCAGGCATAGCACCGGGGGACTGTTCGGCGGCGCCAAGGTGGAGTTCTATCCGAGCAGCCGCAGCGCGGTTTCCCTCATGTTCGAGAACAATGCATGGGATTATAATCTCGGTGCCGTGCTGAACTATCGGGGGATCCTGGCGGGGTTGTACTGGACGGAGATTGGTGCCGGGAGCGTGGGCAGTTCGCCGCCCACGCCGTACAACTACGACAAGTTTGCATTCACGGTGGGGTGGCAGAACAACGTACTGGCACTGCTCCGTGGTAACTTCCTGCAGGAACGGGTTGCCCAACTGGAAAAGGAGCGCGCGTCGCTGCTCGCCGAAATGGGCAACCGGGAGAAGCGGATCGCATCGCTGCAGCTCGAGATTGACCGGTACAAGGCACAGAGCCTGCTCGAACTCGAAACGCGGCGCGCGCAGGCTGAGCAGGAACTGAAGGCGGAACGGGAAGCCCTGCAGCGGCTTCAGGAGCGATTGCGCCGCCTCGAGCAGACCATTCCGCCTGCCGAGCAGAAGCCGCCGCGGTAAGAGGGTGGCGCTCACCATCTCCGGGACTGGATGAACATGTCGACGAGACGCACGTGGTGGACTGGTCTGGCGCTTCTGCTTGCTGCGCCGATGGTCCTGTGCGCCCAGGTGCCTGACACCTTGTCTCCGCAGGCCCAGGACTCCGCCTCGCAGCAAGCATACGAGACGCATCGCGCCGAGCTCGTGAAGCAATTGCAGGAGACGCAGAATCAGCTGAGCGAGCTGCGGAGCCAGCGCGTGCAGCTCGAGGCGAACGTGGAGAATGCCCTGGCGCGCGCGATGCAGGGGCGTGCGCAGATGCTGCTCATGAGCTCGGAGCAGAACGCCCTCGTGCAGCTCGATGGATTGCTCGCCACGGCGCAGGACAACATGAGCGCGCAGCGCGATCGCATGCAGGCGCTGGGCGATGCGGTGCGACGGCACACGGGCGCGGTGCTCGTCGTGCTGCTGCGCACCGATACCGCGTACGGCGGCCCGGTCGCGGGCGCCGATCTCAAGGTGGATGGCGCGACCGCGGGGTCGCGCACCTATTCCGCCATCGCCGTGGATGCGCTGCATCGCGGTGCGGTGGACGAGCTGTATCGGGCGCCGGTTCTGCCCACCGCGCACACGGTAGCGGTGACCATCACGACCTCCGGCGAACCGCTCACACAGAGCGTGAGCGTCAATGCACAGGGTGAGACCGTGACGTACGTGCAGTTCGTGGTGCGTGGGGCGCAGATCGTGCCGAGTACGTGGACGAGCAAGGGTACGACGCCATTCTGACGACATTGCGCATCATGCCGATCTTCCCACGGCTCGCGGTGTCTTTCGCGCTGGCAGTCACGCTCGCGGTGCGACTCGACGCGCAGCAGCCCGCGCGGGATACGGGGACGGCTCGCCCGGACAGCGCACTCACACCCGTGGAGGATCAGGCCAGGGGCGTTTCGGCCGAGCTGGGGGTGGCCCTGTTCAACCTGACGGTTGGACAGCCGCTGCGTGCGCTCGACCGCCTGGAATGGCTGCGCTCCGCGCCGGTGAGCCAGGGCGGTTCGGCCGGCGTCTCGGCGCGGCAGCGGGCCGATCTGTTCTTTCTGCTCGTGCAGGGCTACTACCGGCTCGGCATGTCACCGCAGTTTCGCTCCACTGCGGCCGAACTGATGTCGCAGGCGCCGGACACACGGTATACGGGAATCGTCTCGGCGGAGCTGATGCTCGATGCGTACCGCCAGGGCGATTATACCCGGGCGCGCTCGCTGATGAAGGCTGCCGCCGCCGGTGAGGATCACGGTCTGGTGTCGCTGGTGGGTGGTCTGGCGGCGTACGACGCCGGCGACTTCAATGCCGCGCGGGCGGCATTCCGGGATGCGCGTGCTGCGGGCGGCGTGTACGCACCCTACGCACAGTATCTGGATGCGATGGCCGCGATGGGCGGCGATACGGCGCGCGCGGGACAGGCGCTCGGCGTGATGCGGTCACTCAGCCAGGTGGCGACCGGCTCGTTCGGCGATCAGGTGCGTCTCACCGAGGCGCAGCTTGCGCTGCTGAGCGGGCAATACGATGCGGCGATCACCGCCGCCAGCGGAGTCAGCCCATCGGGCGGACTGGCCGCGCAAGCACAGCTGACGAAGGCATGGGCACTGTATCGCGCGGGCAAGCTGGATGATGCCCGCGTCGCGTTTACCGATGTCGCCGCGCACTATCCCATGCTGCCGCGTCGCGATGAAGCCCGGGTCATGGCCGGCCAGGCGCTGCTGGAAGCCAGGCAGGCGGCGGAATCGGAGCGCTACTTCGACGCCATTACGGATTCCGTGTCGAGTGAAGCGACCCTCCTCCAGTCACGCGTGAAGGGTCCGTGGAGCGATGCCGCGCGGACGCTCGTCTCCCAGCGGGCGGCCGGACTGCTGTTCCTGGATGATCCGGACCATGGACGCACCGTGGCGCTGCCGGACGCCGCGGGAGCGGAGCCGTCCATCGTCGCCGCGGCCTACGCGGGCGCGGCAGCGCCGCCCGCGGTCGATGCGCCGCGCCTCATCACACTGGCGGATGTGCAGACGCGCGTGGATTCGGTCGCGCCCGCGCTCGGCGCCGATTTTCCGCGGCGCATCCTGTATCGCGGCGTGTCCACGCCCGCGTCGCGCGCGGCGTACGCCACGAGCGCCGAGGCGCTCGATGCCGCCACTGCCGCGGTGGCGCTGGCCCGCTACCGGCTGCAGTCGGAGCAGGGGACACAGGCGCTGCAGATTGGCGCGCTCCAGGAGTTTCAGCACCTCATCGCGGACAGCCGCGCGGTGCTGGAAGAGAACGCCCGGACGGTCGCGCTCGTGCGCGATTCGCTGGGCCGCATGACGGCCGTGCTCACGGACAGCCGCCGCCGGGTGCACGAAGCCCTGGCAAAGCAGGTGGCGCTCACGAAGGAAATGGCGACGGAGAACGTCGCCATGCTGGACAGTGTGAAGGCATCGCTGGGCAGCAGTCTGGCGCCGCGCGAAGCAGCGGTGCTTGAAACCGAGATCCAGACCGCGCATACGTACCAGCAGATCACCGAGGTGGTGGACAGCGGGCTGGATGCCGCCATCGCGCGGAATCCGGTGTTTGCGCTGCAGGATTCGCTGGGTGTGCGACTCGCGCGCGCGCAGGCGATGCACGACTCCGCGGCTGCGCTCCTCGCCGACAACGACCGCATGGTGAGCGCCCACCTGGATTCGCTGCAGGGGCATGAATCGGATCGCGCCCGCGCAATGCGCGCGATCCTCGCCGCTGCCGAATCGCAGCGGGCAGCGGCCGAACAGAAGGTCGTGAGCCTGGTGGAAGCCGAGCTTGGAGCCCGCGCCGCATCCGCGCTGGCCGCGCTGCAGCGCGATCGCGAAGCCGCCGAGTACGGCTCGGCGAGCGCGGCGTTCTTCCGCGCGCTGGAGTCCTCGAGCGCGGCGCCGGGCACGTCCAGCACGACGGGCAGTGCATCGTCCGCCGGCGCCAACACTCCGCCACGGTAGCGCGCATGCCCTCGCAGCAGTTCCGCCTGGTTGCGCTCGTTGCACTGGCGCTCACCTGTCTCCGGCCGGGAACGGCGTGGGCGCAGGCGACCGGCCCAACGCGGCTGGCGAGCGCGATGGCGGATGCTGACACCGTTCGCGTGACAGCGATCGCCAAGCTCGAGTCGTTCGTCCAGCGCTATCCGGACAGCCAGCGCCGAGCGAATGCGCTGTTCGAGCTCGGTGAGTTGCTGGTACGCCAGGCCGATGATGCATTCGCTGCCGCGCAGCGCGCCGGCGGCGCCAACGTGCCGGTGCATCCGGAATACCGCGCAGCCATTGATCGGTATGCGGAGCTCGTCAGCCGCTATCCGCAGTTCGCGCGGCTGGATGCGGCCGGATACACGCTCGGCACGCTGTACTTCGCGGATGCCCAGTTCGCGAACGCCGCGCGCATGTTCGAGCTGGTGACAGCCAGTCCACAGTCTACGTATCGGCCGGAATCGTTCTTCCGGCTGGGCGATGCCCGCTTCGAGCTGGCCTCACAACTGCGGGAGGCCGCGCGCAGGGCCATGTTCGTACAGGCTGCGCAGGCGTACGACAGCGCGGCGAAGTCCTCGCCGGCTGGGAGCGACATCCACCTGCTCGCGCTCTACAAGCTCGGATGGTCGTACTACAACCAGGCCACGCGTCCCGAGCAACCGGAGTACAAACAGGCCGTGGATGTCTTCGGCCAGCTCGCCACGGAGTACGATCAGCTGAGTCCCGAACAGCGGGCGCGACTGGGTCTGCGCAGCGAAGCGCTGGAGTACATGGCAGTCGCGCTCACGCAGGTGGGCGGAGCGCCCGCGGCGGACCAGTACTTTGCCACGCACTCGGACGCCAGCTTCCGGCTTCCGGTCATGCGCCGCGTGGCGGCGAGCCTGCGTGATCAGGGCGACTTTCCCAAGGCCGTGGCGGCCTATGCCGCCGTGGAGCAGCTTGCCCCAACCGATTCGGGTGCGCTCTCGGCGCAGCGCGAAATCGTGGACATCTATCAGAACCGGATGCTCGACGCGGCGCAGGCGCAGCAGGGGCGGCTGGTGCTGGTGAACAGCTTCGCGCCGGAGTCGGCGTGGGCGAAGGCGAATCCGGAGCTGGCGGACACACTCAAGATCGTGCGCGAGCAGGCGCTCCGGCACAGCGCGCAGTACGAACTGTCGCTGGCGCAGGGCAAGCAGCCGGACCGTGCACGCTTCAGCGACGCGGCCCAGTTGTACGGGCGGTATCTCGCGGAATATCCTCAGTCGGACAGCGCGCAGTCGGTGGCGTTCTTCAGCGGCGAGGCGCTGTTCGGCACGGGCGACTATGCGCCCGCCGCGCAGGCGTACACGCTCGCGGCATACGGCCGCAAGGGGGACGACAAGCTGGCCGCGCAGGCGGGACAGAACGCGATCGTCTCCTATGATTCCGCGCTCGTGCACAATCGCGACGACCGCGCGGCACAGGACTCGTTGTTCAGCGCGGTGGATCGCTTCGTGGCGGCGTTCCCCGGCAACGATGCCGCCACCAAGGCGCTCATCGAGAAGGGGAAGCGCGCATCCGAGGCGCAGCGCTGGGACGTGATGGAGAAGACCTTCCGCACGTACGCGGAGCGCTATCCCAACGATCCGTATACGCCCACCGCGCAAAAGCTCGTGGGTGATGCGATGTACCGGGAAGGGCGCTACGTGGAGGCGCAGGGACAGTGGGAGCAGGCGCAGACACAGGCAGCGCAATCGGGCAAGTCCAGGCTGGCGGACTCCATTCGCACCATTCGCGATGCAGCCGCGGTGACGTTCGGCGACTCGCTCGTGAAGGCGGGCGATTATCGTCGCGCCGCGGAAGAAGTGTACGTGGCGTTCGCGGATCGCAACCCGACCTCGGACCGCGCCCCGGACGCGTTGCGCAATGCCGTCGAGACGTACATGCTGGCCGACAGCGCCGCGCGCGCGAAGAACGATACGGCAGCGGCGCAGAAGGCCAAGACGCGTGCCCTGGAACTGTCCGGCCGGCTCGTGAAGGACTATCCCAGGTACAAGTATCGCGTGCAGTACCAGGCGCTCGGTGCCCAGTTGCTGGCGGATCTGGGACGGCGCGACGAGGCGGTGCAGGCGCTGGACGCGCTGGTGCAGCAGAATCCGACCTGGAGTGGGCGGGCGGATGCCATGGTGCGTCGCGCCGTGATGCTGGATTCGCTCGGGAAGCATGAGGACGCGGCGTCGGCGTACGAATCGTTCGCCACGGCGTATCCCAAGGACAAGCGCGCGGCCGATGCGCAGTTCAACGCGGCGGTGACGTATCTGGAGACGCCGGACTCGGCGGCGGCGGCACGGGCGTACGGCACGTTCGCGTCGCGCTTCCCGCGGGATTCCCGCGCGGGACAGGCGCAGCAAATGCGGGTCGCGCTACTCAAGGCATCGGGTGACATCACGACGGTCAACACGGAGTTGGCCAGCCTGTGTCAGCACCCGAGTGCGGCGCTGCGCGCGGACTGCGCGGAGCGGAAGGGTGAGAGCGAGTTCCGGCTGGGTGCCGGACTGTTCTCCCGGTACAAGGCCATGCAGCTCACGATTCCGCGCGTGGGGAATCTCACGCGCCGGGGAGTGGATCGGCTCTCGAAACCCAAGCGCGATCTGCTCAAGACCATGACCGATCACTTCACGGCGTCCATCGCCACGGGAGCACCCGAATGGCTGGCGGCGTCGTCGTATTACGTGGGGCTCGCGCAGTGGGAATACGGGAACTATCTGAAGAACGTGACGCTGCCCAGGTCGCTCACGCCGGATCAGCTGGCTGCCGCGCAGGCGGGGTCGGCACAACAGGCGGAGCAATACTACACGGCGGCAAAGAAGACGTGGCAGACCCTGCTGGACAAGGCAGCGAAGGATTCCATCACGAATGCGTGGGTGGACCGCGGCCGTGCGGCGCTGGCGGGAACCGTGGATGAATCACCACCCACCAGTTTCCGTGACGATCCGCACGCCGCGCGCGTCGGAGGAGAGCGATGAGACGCATGGGCAACTGGCGGACTGGCCTCGTGCTTGCTACAGCGATAGCGCTGACTGTCCCGCTGGGTGCAGCGGCCCAGCAGCCGAAAAAGGCGCGCACCGGTGAGACGATCATCATTCACGGACAGGTGCCCACGCCGCAGGTGGTGACGGTGCGGCCGCGCGCGGTGCCCGAATACTCGCGCCAGATACTGGGTCCGGAACTGTACGGACAGTCGCACGCGGCCATGCTGGATTCCGGCTATGATGTCGTGCCGCTGCGGCAGGTGACCGGGCAGCGGCTGGTGGACACCACCATGGCGCCCCTGGCGGCCGCAGACAGCGCCGCACTCGCCGCGCAGCGGGAGGCGATCCAGCACGCCCAGACCCGCCTCGACTCGTTGCAGCGGTCAGCCGGGGCGTCAGCGGCGGCCAGGGCCGCCGCCGGAGACAGCGCCGCCGTCAGAACCAACGCGGCGGATGCGGCGCGGACGCAGGAGATTCAGGCACTGTTGCGAGAGCTCCGGCTCCATCGCGAACGTCTCGATTCGCTCTCGGCGGCCGTCGAAAATGTCGGACGGCCGGATACCAGTCGAACACCGCGTGACAGTACGCGGAAGCCACGCTGACGTACTCTCTCTCGATCCTTCCCGTGGAGGACTGATCTCGATGTTGACGAAAATGCTGGAATACTACCGGGCCGGCGGCCCCGTCATGTAC
>JBOHTE010000850.1:0-2561 GCA_050733555.1 Gemmatimonadaceae bacterium
TTTTGATTTTCAATCGACTCTGACCCTTTTGATTTTCAATCGACTCTGACCCCATTGCTGAGAATCGATAGACAGTCAGGCGACCCTGACCCCACTGAAATCCACGGTCTCCACGTGCCGTAGCGCCAGCGCGAACATCACCCACACAAACCCATGCACGATGAGATCAACCGCTATGGCGACGCCGATGAACCAGAGCCCCGATTCCGGCCAGTGCACGAAAATCAGCACACCCAGCGCAACGGAAATGAGCCCACCCAGCATTCCCCACCCCCAGTTGGGGTAGCGCAGCCCCAGCGCCGCCATGAACCGGAACGCGCCGCTGAACAGGAAGAACGCCGCGAACAACAGCGTGAGCGCGATCGCACCCGCATCCGGCTGCGCGATCAGGAGCAACCCCACCACCAGCGAGAGAATTCCGGCCATGAGCTGCAGAAAGATCGCCGCACCACCGCTGCTCTCGCGCGCGAACGGCGACGACAGGATCTGCACGCCCCCGGATATCACGAGCACCCACCCGAAGAAAAGCACGGAGATGATCGTCACCAGCGGCAGAAACGTCTCCCAGAGCCCCGCGAGGCCCAGCAGGATCAGGATCAGCCCGAGAACCAGGAACCACCCCCAGTTCCGGCGCGCACGCCGGAGGCCCGTCACGAATACCGGATCGGTCATGATGTCGTCCCCCGCCAGAGAGTACACCCGTCACGTCCTGCCTTTCGTGCAGCGCTGAGCTTCGCGCTCCCTGTTCCGCTCCGCAAGGGACGTTCCCGCGTGCACCGGCGGCCTGACGGCAGGGCCGCGACAGAGCGGGTTATCGGTGCCACTCCTCCGACGGCCGATCGAGCGCGGCACGATCCCAATGCGCGAGCGTCGCCGCCGCCTCGTACGTGGACTGGAGAAAATCCAGCAGCGCATCGTCGGGCGCGGCCGCGGTGCGCACCGACTCATACGGCAGAATGAACTCTCCCATCTCCTTGCTGTAGAACGCGTCAGCAGGGCGTATCGCGTGATCGCCATAGCCATGCGGCGCGGGATACGCATACGCGTAGAAGGCGGGTTCCGCGATGGCGCCCCCTCCCGGCCAGAATCCGCAACTGCTGCACTCGTGCGAGTACGCCTCCTGCATCACGTAGTCCGGACAGTTCGGTGCGCCGCCCGGGTGCAGCGGCGCCCGCCGCCCCGAGAAGCGCGTCGTGGCCAGGTCGAAACTCCCCCAGAAAAAGTGCGACGGACTCTGTTTGCCGAGGAACCGCCCACGGAATCGCTTGAAGACACGGTCGGCCTGTACGAGAATCCGCCAGCAGCGCTGCGCCGCGTGCGGGTCATACGACTGGTGCACGCGGTCCTCCGCGAACGGAATCGCGGTCTCGACCTCCACGGGCACGGGGTGGATGTGCACGTCGACGCCCAGCGCGCCGAGCGCCTCGCGATACCCGCCGTTGAAGTCCGCCACGGACTCCGCGACCAGCGGCATCGCGCCGCTCCTGCCGTCGCTCGCGCGCAGCTGCAGTTGGTGATCCACGAAGTCGAACTCCACTGCGAACGTCCGGGTCCCGTGGGGCATCGCTGACGACGTGAGCCCGCGGGGCGTGACGTACAGGGGCACCTGCCACCAGTGGTTCTCCATGGGGGCGAGCGCGAGCCGCGTCTTGCCCACGATCTGCGTCCACATGTGCAGCGTGGCGTACGTCTCCTTCCACGCGTCGAGCGGCAGCGCCGGCCACGTCTCCGCGGGCTGCGGCATGAGGACCGGTCCTGGTACGGACATTTGAGACCTCCAGCAGATATGAACGGCGCCGCCGGCACGACCTCGGACTGAAGCGAGCTGATCCTGGCGCGCTTGCCGGTGCGTGCGTTCAAGCTAGCATCCGATCGTGCCGGCGAAACTTCACGCGGCCGGCTCCCGTAGCATTCCTGGAGAATGATCGGCATGACACCCTCACACACTCGCCGGTTTACGGTATCTGTCGTGGCGGCGCTTGCGCTTGCGGCCAGCACGGGCGCAACGCGCGGAGCCGCACAGACCGCGGTCCAGCCCGCCTCCACGAGCCAGGATGAAGCCGCCGCCATTGCCGCGGCGCGCGCCGACAGCGCCCGCTACCCCTATACCGCCGCCGACATTCACTTCATGACGGGCATGATCCCGCACCATGCGCAGGCCATCGTAATGGCCGGATGGGCGCCGAGTCACGGCGCCAACGCATCCGTGCAGACGCTGGCATCACGCATCATCAATGCGCAGCAGGATGAGATCCGCACCATGCAGAACTGGCTGCGCGATCGCCAGCAACCCGTGCCGGATTCGACATCCATGATGATGTCCATGCCGATGAACGGCGCCGATCATGAAATGCTCATGCCCGGCATGCTCACCGCGGCGCAGATGAAGCAGCTCGACGCGGCGCGCGGGGAGCAATTCGATCAGCTTTTCCTGCGCTTCATGATCCAGCATCACCGCGGCGCGATCTCCATGGTGCAGGATCTCTTCAACAGCTATGGCGCCGCGCAGAATCCCACCGTCTTCAAGATCGCGTCCGACATCAACGTGGATCAGACCACTG
>JBOHTE010000851.1:0-1025 GCA_050733555.1 Gemmatimonadaceae bacterium
CCGCAATGCGTCGCGCGGATTCAGGACGATCGATCGGGATTCACGCTCTTCCCGCCATTTCTTCTGGCGCACGGAGGCGGGAACATGTACGTGCGCGACCTCGGCGCCCGCGACACGCTACTTATGAAGCGCTACCCCGACCGACCTGTCTATCTGCTGAAGCCGGCCAGTTCAGATGTCGGCGACATGCCGCGCTTCTATCCCGTGCAGCGCCAGGCACTACGATAACCCGGATGTCGCTCCGCATGCGCCGCGTGCCATACATCGTCGCGGCAGTCGTCATTGCCTGCCTCGCGTTCCTCCCCATTGCGAACTGGATTCCGGGCGGCGCGAGCGCTCCAGGCTACGCGCAGAATGGCGCCGACTGGATCTATGGCAGCGCCATTGCGCTCGGAGCCGGGCTCATTCTCGCGATCTCCTCCACATCACGCGGACTGAAGTGGCTCTGGCGCGCCGATGCCGCCGCGCGGCCCATCGCGTTCTTCTCTCGGCGCCCGGTTGTCACGTCAGCCGGCATCGCACTCGTTGCCTTTGCCGCGTACGCGCTCATCGCGCGGTTCGCGTTCAATGCACACCCGCTGCTCATCGACGAGATCGTGCAGATGGTGCAGGCGAACATGCTCGCGCACGGCCACCTTGCGGTGCCCGTCGCCGCGCACCCGGAGTTCTTCAGCGGCATCAACATCGTGGACACCAACGGGCGGTACTTCGCGCAGTTCCCCATTGGCGGTCCCGCGATGCTCGCTCTCGGCGTGCTCTGGCACGCGCCCTGGCTCGTGGGTCCGGTGTTCGGCGCCATCACCGTGCTCGCGTTCTCCGTATACGTGCGCATTGCGGAGCAGCGCCATGGAGTGGCGCTCGGCGCGCTGCTGCTGCTGGCGTTCGCGCCCTTCACGGCATTCATGGCCGGCTCCTACATGAATCACGTCACGGTCCTCACCTGGCTCATGATCGGCATGGCCGCGCTGGCGAAGGTCATGACCTCCGAGACTCCGCGTCCCTGGCTGGCGCTGCTCAGTGGACTC
>JBOHTE010000852.1:0-2308 GCA_050733555.1 Gemmatimonadaceae bacterium
GCTGTCGCGGCCGGCACGCGCCCTGCCTTCACACTGGTACTCCGCTCGGCCGGTTCGCTGCGCCGCATGCTGGCACCGCCCACCGAGCTCAAGATGGCCGAGGCTTACATTCGCGGCGACGTGGACATTGAAGGCGAGATCGAGTACGCGGCGGCCGTTGGGGAGCAGGTTCGCGCCCGGATGGCCCGGCCCGGTGCACTGGCGCGGCTCGTCCGCCACGTGGTCGCGCTGCCGCACGATGACCCCGCCGAGCGCACGCGCAGACGTCGTGATCATCTCGGTCTCCTGGGCAGGCGGCATTCACGTGCGCGCGACCGGGCGGCCGTGCGATCGCACTACGACGTGGGCAACGATTTCTATGCGCTCTGGCTGGACGAGCAAATGGTATACTCGTGCGCCTATTTCCCCACGGGACAGGAAGACATCAACGCGGCGCAGGAAGCGAAGCTGGATCTGCTCTGTCGCAAGCTGCGTCTCACCCCGGGCGAGCGACTGCTCGACATCGGCTGTGGCTGGGGTGGCCTCGTGCGTTTCGCGGCCAGCCGCTATGGTGTGGACGCCCTCGGCATCACGCTCAGCGAACGACAGGCCAAACTCGCCAACGCGCGAATCCGTGCCGAGGGACTCGAGGAGACCTGTCGCGTGGAAGTGCGCGACTACCGCGAATTCCCGAAAGGAACGGAGTTCGACAAGGTGGTGAGCGTGGGGATGTTCGAGCACGTTGGACGCTCGCGGCTCGCGACGTACTTCCACGAAGCAGCGCGGCTCACCCGGCCGGGCGGGCTGTTCCTGAACCACGGCATTGTGCGATCGCTGGGATCCGGTCCCATGCTGCAGTATCTCACCCGGCGTGCGCTCTGGCGTGAAGGCGCATTCGTCTCACGCTACGTCTTTCCGGATGGCGAGCTGGTGCCACTCGACTTTGCGCTGCACTGCGCGGAGAAGGCCGGGCTCGAAGCGCGCGACGTCGAGACGTTGCGCGAGCACTACGTGCTGACGCTGCGTCACTGGGTGCGGCGACTGGAGAAGGCCCGGGCGCGGGCTGAGTCGCTCGTCGGTACGCAGTCGTACCGGGTGTGGCGGCTCTACATGGCGGCGTCGGCGCATGCATTCGAGACGGGAAAGATCTCGCTGGCGCAGGTGCTGCTGGCGCGCCCGGACGAACACGGGCACGTGAACGTGCCGCGTACGCGTGCGGACATCTACACGGCCGCTGGCGACTCAGCGATGACCGGCGGTGCGGCTTCCGGAAAGATCTCCGAGGAGGTTGCCGCATAGTGCGGGCGGTTGTCATTGCGCGCCCAGGCGGACCGGAAGTCCTTGAATTGCGCGATGTGCCGCGTCCCAAGGCGGGATACCGGCAGGTACTGGTGCGTGTGCACGCGGCGGGGCTCAATCGCGCCGACATCCTGCAGCGACAGGGCCGCTATCCCGCCCCGAGCGATGCGCCGGCGGACATTCCCGGGCTGGAATTCGCCGGCGAAGTAGCCGAGCTCGGACCGGGCGCCGTGGAATGGCGCGTGGGACAGCGCGTCTTTGGACTCGTGAGCGGCGGCGCCTTCGCCGAGTACCTCGTGGTGCACGGGCGCATGCTGGCGGAAATCCCCGACACGCTGGACTGGACGGCTGCCGCCGCGGTGCCGGAAGCGTTCATCACCGCGCACGACGCACTCGTGGCGCACGCATGCCTGCGCGGCAGCGAGCGCGTGCTCATTCACGCAGTGGGGAGTGGCGTGGGACTCTCCGCCGTCCAGCTCGTGCGGGCGCTGGGCGCTGTGCCCTACGGTACGTCGCGCACCGCGGCAAAAATCGCCGTCGCCCGCGAGGTTGGTCTGGAAGACGGCGTCGTGATCGCGGACGGCGGACTCTCCGTGATCGCCGAGCACGTAGCCGCATGGACCGGTGGCGCAGGCGTGGACGTCGTGCTCGACCTGGTGGGTGGCCCGTACGTGGCGGCGTCACTCGCCGCGCTCGCCGTGAAGGGGCGCCACGTGCTGGTCAGCACGCTCGGCGGCGCGCAGGCGGAGATTCCCATTGGCACGATGCTGCGCAAGCGTCTCACGCTGCGCGGCACGGTGCTGCGCTCGCGACCGCTCGAGGAGAAGATCGCCGCCGTGCGCGCCTTTGCGCGCGAGGTCGTGCCCATGCTCGCGCGTGGCATTTTGCGTCCGGTCGTGGATCGCACCTTCACGCTCGAGGACATCCGCGCCGCGCACGAGTACCTGGAGTCGAATGCGAGTGTGGGGAAGGTGGTAGCTGGTGGTTGGTAGCTCGTAGCTGGAAGGGAGTTGGGGGTACAGACTAACCC
>JBOHTE010000853.1:0-2823 GCA_050733555.1 Gemmatimonadaceae bacterium
GGATCCGCGTTGGAGCTCGCGTTGACGAAGCGCACGTAGGCCACCGAGAAATCTGTCGCCGGAAGGGGATCGTCCACGATGAACGCGTCCACCGTCTTGGCCACGGGGTCGTACGCCCCGCTCTGAAAGAACGAGTAGGACTTCCCGTCCTCGAGGCTCGCCGAGAGGCTCGAGATGGCAAGATTCTTGTCCGTCTCGGCGGCGATCTTGCCCGAGAGCGTGTACTGGCCCGGAACGATCCCGGTGTAGTTTCCGCCGGCACCTACCTTGCCGTAGTTGGTTCCTTTGGTGGATTCTTCGCCACTGGAAGAGGCGATTGCCGTCATCTTCGTGTCGTTGGCGTAGAAATTCACGCCGGGCGCACCAACGCCGAAGTTGAAGAACATGACGCTCGCACCAGGAGTGATCCCGGTGATGTCCTGAACGCCGTTCTTCTCGCAGGCGGCCAGCGCGACGGCGCACGCCAGCAGTGCCAGAGATCTGAAGGTCATGGGAATGGTCAGGGTTGGGTGATCCAGAGCGGCTTCGTGTGATAATCCGCGGCGAGTCCACCAATGGCCTCGAGTCCCGCCTGGTTCCACACGTATTCCGAGTTGTAGCGAGGGCGGGCCCGCTCAACGGGCAGCCCGCCATTGTCGACATACAGGTTCGTCGGGATCTGAAAACCGCGGAACACCTCGATCCCGCTCTCCTGATCCGTGTAGTGGTAGCGGCGCATGTCCAGCCAGAGCTCGTCGTGTCCCCATCCCCACTGGGCGATGTACTTCTGGGACATGATGTGCGAGAGCGTGAGGTTGGCAGGCAGCGGGACGATGTTCGGGTCGGCGAGGAAGGCCGCCTTTTCCGTCGCGGAGATCTGCGACGCCGACTGACCGTCATCGCTGTTCCTCGCGTTCACGAAGTCGATGTGCGAGGAAATTCCATTCGTGTAGGCCGCCAGCGCGAGAGCCTTGTCTCCCTTGCGGTAGGCCGCTTCCGCCTTGATGAACTGCAACTGCGAGTAGGTCATGATGGGAAAGCTGGACTTGTCGGAGAAGATGTAGCGGCTGGGTTGTCCGGACGCCGGGGCACTCGGATACCCGAAGAAGTTGTTCGGCCGCTCATCCGTCGTGAGCGCTCCCCACCCCGCGACGTTCGGGTCGAGCCCGCGATACTGGCCGTCGGGCGACTGCGCGAGTATCCGGCTCATCCGCGGGTCCACCGCTCCGCCGAACTCCGTTCCATCCATCAGGTGCACGATGAACTGCGTTTGCCTGTAGGGAGTGAGGTTGTCGCGGGTGGGTCCGTAGAAGTTGCGGTCGTCATTGCCGGAGAGGGCAGGGTACGGGAAGAGTGCGTCATCAGCGTTGCTCTCGAACGACTGGTCCACCAGCGCGATGACGCTGTCGGGATTGTACGTCGACTTGTTGGTGAAGTGATTGACGTTGAGCGCCAGCATCCCGTACGCCAGCTTCAGCCATTTGGTCCGATCGCCATTGTACACCTTGTCTCCAACGGCGAGGTAGCCCTGGTCGACCGCGCCGTCGGTCCTCTGCAGCAGGTCGATGGCCTGATGCAACAGACTGTCCACCTCGAAGTAGGCGTACTCCTGCGTGTCGTAGTCAAAGGTGACTCGCGACGGGTCGAACGCCTCCTTGATGACAATCTCGCCATGCATGTCGGTGAGCGCCTGCCACCCCCATGCCTTGAGGATCATGCCCACGCCGAGAATGTCCCAGCGCTGCTCCTTCTCGGCGATGGTGTTCATGTCAACCAGATTCTGTCCGAGCGACCAGTAGACGTCACGCCATTGCTGCGCGTCGGCGTCGCTCGCCGGGACGTATCCCATCCTGTCCCAGACGCTGATGGAGCTGCCGGGTGCCATCCACTCCTGCGTGTAGCGCCCGGTGTAGCGCCCGTCGTACTCGGGCGAGGTCGCCATCCAGTGCAGCATTGGCGGGAGGTACAGGTTCGCCGAGACTTTCTCCGGAGCGTTCGGGTTGGTGTTCACATCGAGGAAATCCTTACAGGCGGCGGGCGCCAGGAGCAGGCCCGCCAGCAGTACCGCGCATATTCTCTTCATCGGCTTCTCGCAGATCGAAGTGAGTCGAGCCCTGTCACGGTTGTGTCGGTCATGGTCTCTCGAAGCCCAGGCCGGCATCAGAATGCCAGCCGGAGGCCGAAGTCGATGCCGCGCGGAATCGGGAAGTTGCCGTAGTCGATACCGACCGCTCCCGCTCCGCCCACCGCAGCCGTGTTGCCGTTCACGACCGGATCGAGCCCCGTGTAGTTGGTGATGAGAAACAGATCCGTTCCAGTCACGAACACGCTGGCGTTGCGCACGATGTTCTGGGGTAGCACGTAGGAGAGCGTCACGCTACGCAGTCGCATCCAGTTGATGTTCTTCTCGATGAAGAGCTCTTCGCTCATGTCCAGGTAGTAGTTGGGGTCCGCGCTCGGCGTGATGACGATGTTGTTGGGCGTGGGGTTGGCGCTGTTCTCGTTCCCGTCACGCAGCACGCCGTCAATGACGCGCGGCTTGTCACGGTCGAGCGTGCGCGTGCTGAGCCCTCGCACCGTGAGGTAGTGCTCGGTGGCGTTGAAGATGTCACCACCCCTCCGGATGTAGAGGAGGAAATCGAGCGTGAGACTCTTGTACCTGAAGGTGTTCGAGAGGCCGACCGTGAAGTCAGGCTGGCGATCGTAGCCGGCATCGATGAACGCCGTCGACCGTATCGGCAGACCCGTGGTCGGGTCGATCAACACCTTGCCCTGATTGTTCCGCAGGTAGAATTCGCCAGTGAGCGCCATGGTCGACATCCCCGGCGCCTGGCCGTCCCGCAC
>JBOHTE010000854.1:0-8748 GCA_050733555.1 Gemmatimonadaceae bacterium
GTCTCACGGTGTGGGAATCCACTCAGGGAATTTTCAACACGCGGAGCGACCTCGCGGCGGCGCTCGAGCTTCCGCTCACGAAAGTACGCGTGGTACAGGATTACATGGGCGGCGGCTTTGGCGCCAAGAACGGCGCGAGCGCCAATGCGCTCATCGCCGCGCTGCTCGCCAGGCGTGTCGGGCGTCCCGTGCGGTGCGTCAACGATCGGGCGGGTGAGCAGCGGGACGCCGGGAACCGGCCGGGGACGATTCAGTGCGTGACGCTCGGCGCGACGCGCGACGGCTCGCTCACGGCCATCATGCTCGATGCGGACATCACGATGGGCGCCGGCGGATGGCTCGGTGGTCCGGGCCGCATCTACCACGAGCTCTACTCCTGTCCCAACGTGCGCACGACGGAGCGGTTCGTGTACGTGAATGCGGGCGCGATGAGTTCCTTCCGCGCGCCCGGACATGTGGAGGGTGCATTCGGGCTGGAGTGCGCGATGGATGCGCTGGCCCGCGAACTCGGCATGGACCCGCTCGACTTGCGGCGGCGGAATCTCTCGCGACGCAACGAGAGCAACGGCCGTGCGTATTCCGCCAAGCATCTGGATGAGTGCTACCGCGTGGGAGCGGAGCGCTTTGGCTGGGCGACGCGGCAGAGCGGCGCGGGTGGCGCGGGTGGCGCGGGTGGCGCGGGCGCCTGCCGGGTGCGCCGCGGATACGGCATGGCCTCACAGACATGGGGGGGCGGGGGCGGGCCGCCGGCGTACGCCACGGTGCGCATCAACGGCGATGGGACGTGCGACGTGCTCACGGGAACGCAGGATCTCGGGACGGGATCGCGAACGGTGTTCGCGCAGATCGCCGCCGAGTCGCTTGGCGCGCGACTCGAGGACGTGCGCGTCGTGCTGGGCGACACCGAGCGCACACCGTACACGGGCAATTCCTGGGGCTCCATGACGGTGGCATCCGTGGGTCCGGCGGTGCGCATGGCGGCGGAGGATGCGCGAGCGCAGCTGCTCGAGGCGGCGGCCGGCATGTTCAATGTCGAGCCGAATGCGCTGCAGGCGCACGATGGCACGGTGCGCTCCAGCCAGGACGGACGATGCCTGACCTTCGCCGAGATTGGCAAGCGGCTCGGTGATGTGATGATTCTGGGTCGTGGCACGCGCGGGCCCAATCCCGAGGACACGGCGCTGTCGACCTTCGGCGCCCAATTCGCGGAAGTCGAGGTGGATCTCGACACGGGCATGGTTCGGGTACTGCGCGTGGTGGCGGTGCACGACTGCGGGCGCATCATCAACCCCACACTGGCGGAGAGCCAGCTCGAAGGGGGCGTGCTGCAGGGAATGGGCTACGCCCTGTTCGAGGAGCGGGTCATGGATCAATCGCTCGGCGTGCAGCTCAACCCCAACATGCACGACTACAAGATTCCGACGCTCGCGGATGTGCCGCGCATTGACGCGACGTTCCTGGACATCGCGGACCCGAAAGCGAATCACATCGGAGCGCGCGGCGTGGGCGAACCGCCGATCATTCCGACTGCACCGGCGATCGCGAACGCCGTCGCGAACGCCATTGATCGGGACGTGACGGAGATTCCCATGACTCCCTGGCGAGTGCTGGGGTAGGCGGCGCGCTCCGCTTCACGGCATACCCAGAGCCCGCATCACTTCCTCATCCACCGCCGCCGCAAGCGTCTCGCGACGCGAGTAGGGGCCCGGCTCGTACTTGCGCGACTGTACGCCGAGCTGGCTCTGCTCGCAGATGTGCCAGTCCTGGCGATTCGTCATGTCCCAGAACGCAATGCCGTCATCCGGGTCGAATGCCCCGGTGGCGAGTGAGGCCGGCAGGAAGAGCCACTGACAGGTGATGCGCGTGCGATCCACCGCGACCGGCCAGAGCGTGTGCACCATCACGTAATCGGGGTGAAGACTCAGCAGCACGTTGGGAAAGAGCGTGTAGTAATACACACGGTGCAGATCCTCCGGCGGAAGATCGCCCACGGGCACGCCGCACGAGCAGCCGCTCATGGTCAGGCTCTCGCTCCCCGGATTGATCGTCATGAAACCGCCCAGAAACGGACCCTCCACGAGATCGTTCTCGCCGCTCGTGGGCGGCGTGAGCCGGGCCAGCGCCGGATGGATGGGCGCGCAGTGATAGCACTCGGAGTAGTTCTGGAGAATGAGCTTCCAGTTGGCGCGCACGTCGTACTCGATGGTGCGCGCCACCGTGAGCCCCGGGATGTTGAACCGTGCGAAGCGCCCGATCATCGGCGCATACGCATCGCCAAACGGCTGCGGCTGATCCGCCAGATTGATGAAGAGAAACCCTTCCCAGCGCGCCACACTCACCGCGTGCAGCGGATATGCCGTGGCGTCGAAGTCATCGATGGTATCTGATGACGGCGCGCCAAGCAGCTGGCCGTCGAGCGCGTAGGTCCACGCATGGTATGGGCATCGGATGTTCTGTCCCAGCTCTCCCGATGCCGCCTCGCACAGCCGCGAACCGCGATGCCGGCAGACGTTGTAAAAGGCGCGCACCGTTCCGGACGTATCGCGCAGGATGAGAATGCTCTCGCGGCCGACGTCGCGCAGAACGTATTGCCCCGGCTTCGCGATCAGCGCTTCGCGTCCCACACAGAGCCACCGTGCGCCAAAAATCTTCTCCATCTCCTCGGCGAACACGTCGGCCGACACGAAGAACTGCCCGGGAAGCGTCGTCGGGCGCGCGGGGGAAATGTCCGTCGTTCTCAGGTAATTCGTCACGCCGCGGCACCTCGAGATGGGCTTCGTCAAGATACGTATCACGCGCGCGGCCTGACAGCATCCGCGCCGCAGTGCGCGCGCTCTTGCCTGGGCCGGTGCCATCCGGCGATCTTCCGGGCGCATCCCCTGCCGCGGCCCGCGCGCCGCCCATGTCCCTCTCATCGCCAGCTTGCACATGTCTGCTCGGTACGACGTGATCATCATTGGCGCCGGCCACAATGGTCTCGTGGCCGCTGCATACCTCGCACGCGCCGGGCGAACCGTGCTCGTACTCGAACGGCGCGAGCTCGTGGGGGGTGCCTGCGTGTCCGAGGAGATCTGGCCCGGCTTCAAGGTGTCCACGGCGTCCTACGTCAACAGCCTCCTGCGTCCGGTCATCATCCGCGAGCTCGAGCTGCACCGCCACGGCTTCGAGATGCTGCCGCGCGACCCGTCGTCGTTCACGCCGTTTCCGGATGGCCGGTCGCTGATGCTCGGTCCGGACAAGGACCTCACGCATCGCGAGGTGAGCAAGTTCTCGGCGAAGGATGCCGACGCGCTGCCGCACTACGAGCAGATGCTCGAGCGCGTGGCGACGTTCATCGAGCCGACGCTGGACATGACGCCGCCGGATCCGTGGTCGGGCAACCCGCGCGATCTCTTCGCGCTGGGCAGGCTGGGCTGGCAATTCCGCAAGCTCGGCCGCGACGGCGCCAACGCGATCGAGATACTCACCGGCGCCGCGCGTCCCATCCTGGATCGCTGGTTCGAGAGCGAGCAACTCAAGGTGACACTCGCCACCGATGCGATCATCGGCGCGGTCGCATCGCCGTCCATGCCGGGCACGGCCTACGTGCTCTTCCATCACGTCATGGGCGAGTGCAACGGGGTGCGCGGCGTGTGGGGCTACTCCCGCGGTGGCATGGGCGGCATCAGCAACGCCATCGCCCGCGCCGCGCGGGCACACGGCGCCGAGATCCGCGTCAACAGCGAGGTCGGGCGCATCCTCGTGGAGCATGGACGAGCGACGGGCGTGGCGCTCTCGGATGGAACCGAATTCCGGGCGACGCGCGTGATGTCGGGCGCGGATGCCAACGTGACCTTTCTCAAGCTCATGGATCCGGCGGCGCTGCCGGGCGAGTTCGTCGAATCCGTCCGTGAGATCGACTACAGCAGCGCGAGCCTGAAGATCAACGTGGCGTTGAGCGAGCTGCCGAATTTCACTGCCCTTCCCGGCACACACGCGGGCCCGCAGCATCGCGGCACCATTCACATCTCGCCGTCGCTCGACTACATCGAGCAGGCCTATGACGATGTGAAGTACGGCCGGCCCTCGCGGAATCCGATCCTCGAATGCACGATCCCATCGGTGATGGATTCCACCGTCGCACCGCCGGGCAGGCATCTCATGTCCATGTTCATCCAGTATTTTCCGTATCAGTTGCGCGACGGATCGGTGAGCGTGGAAAAGGAGAAGTTCGCCGACCGCTGCTTCGACATCCTCACGGACTATGCGCCCAACTTCCGGGGCGCCGTGATCGACCGGCAGGTACTCGCGCCCGTGGACATAGAGCAGCGCTTCGGTCTCACGGGCGGCAACATCTTCCAGGGCGCCATGGCGCTGAACAGCCTGTCGTTCATGCGTCCGCTGCCGCGCTACGCGAACTACCGCACACCGATTCCGGGATTGTACCTGTGCGGCGCGGCCACGCATCCCGGCGGCGGCGTCATGGGCGCCTGCGGGCGCAACGCGGCTCGCGAGATCCTTCGCGAACGGCGCTGAGCGCCGAATGACGCATCACGGTCCGCGCCCGCGCCCGCCACCGCCGCCGAATCCGCCACCGGATTTCAGGTTGTTCGGCACCTTCGCCCACTGCGCGGAGGTCAGGATCTTCTGGACTTCCTTCATGGCGCGTGTACGCACATCGCGCACGTCCGCAAGCCTGGGCCGCAACGTCGCGAGCAGAACGCGCAGATCGGGGTTCGTGCCGGCCTTCTCCACGCGCGATCGAATCTCGGCAGCCACGCTGTCGTTGTGCACGGAAATCGTATCGGCGAGCGGCTGCAGGTGCGTCACCTGATCGGCGGTGAGTTGCAGCGTGTCCTTCATCCCGATGATGGCCGCCACGGGATTGGGGAGCGTGCTCGCGAATCGCGACAGGAAATCGCCGGCCGTTCCCGGCCCGCCACCGCCACCACCGGGTCCGCCCCCACCACCGCGCCGTCCACCGCCGCCGCCGAACAGGCCGCCCAGTCGCGCCGGCCCCACGGCGAGATGTCCCTGGAAGCCAATCTGGAACGGCATGCGCAGCGCGCCGAGTGAACCGCTCGTCGTGCCGAAGCGCTCGTTCACGATGTAGTCGAACGTCTCCGTGGATGCATCGAAGCCGTGCACGTAAAGCAGCGTCGCATCCGGGAAGCGCGCGGCGCCCCAGCCGTGCGCGCTGTTGGCGCCGTGTACCAGGTTGTCTATTCCCGAGATGAGATTGACCGTCACGATCGAGAGCGTGAGCCGTCGCTGCAATCCCAGCACGTTGGGGCGGAAGTTGAGCTGCATGTCAAACGACGGCTGCCAGGGTCCGGTGCAGCTGTTGCGCGCCGCGACCGCCCCTTCCTGCGACTGCAGGCACTGACGCACCGACGACGGCGCGCTCGCCAGCAATTGCTGCATGGCGGTGGCCATCGCCGGGTCGGCGGCAACGGGAGCGAACACGAATGCCCGGTCGTTGCGCGCGCCGTCGCCATTGATGTCCGACCCCACCAGCGGGGTGAACGGCGTGCCCGAGCTGAAGCGGCCGATGGCGGTGAGCTCCAGCGCGGACGTGAGCGGATACGTCACCGTTCCAATGAACGAGTGCGTACGCTGGAAGTTGCTGGTCGCCCATTCCGGCGTGTTGGGATTTCCCGCCGTGGTCAGGCTCGACAGGCCCTGCAGCGGCGAGCAGCAGGAGAACGACGATTCATCACGAGCATGCGTGTACGTGTACGACAGCGAGTAGAACACTCCCTTGTCAGTGAACCCGTTCACGCCGAGCGTGAGCTGGTGCGATTCGGAGTACAGGTTGGAGCTGATCTCCATGACATCGCCCAGCTCGGGGTGCAGCCGTGAGCTCGAACTGCCCAGTGCGCCGCTCACCGGCTCGATGTTATCGGGGCTCACATACACGGGGCGATTGCCCTCGTTCGCCAGGCGGAACTTCGGCACCGTGTCGAGATTCAGGTCGGCAAAGCCGTACTGATTCACGCCGCGCGCCCAGCTCGCGTCGAGACTCACGCCCAGACGGCCCAGCATGCGCCGCTGCACGCCGAGTGACGCGCGCCACGCGCTCGGCGCCTTGAATGCCGGATTGAACACGAACGCATTCGGGTGCGCCGAGAGCGCCGCCTGGGCGCTGTCGGACGCGCCGCCCAGGTCGCTCGACGCACAGGTCGTGGGAATGCTCGACGGATCACTGGCGTAGCTTGCCCAGTTCGGCGTGGGAACGTCATCGCCCACGCACACGAGCTGCGATTCGGCGCCCGTGAGTCCCGTCGCGCCCTGCGCCGCCGCGAACAGACCGCTCGGCGCCGGGCTGCGGAACGCGCCGATGCCGCCGCGGACGATCGTGCTGGCCGCGACGCCCTGCGAGGCGCCGGGGATCCAGGTGAAGCCGAGCCGGGGACTCAACTGCACGTCGTGCGGGAACCTGTCGGTGCGCATGGCGAAAAGTGAATCCACCAGGCTGTTGAACGGCGGCGCACCGCTTTCGTTCGACGATTCGAGGCGCATTCCGTAGGTGAGCTGCAGCGCCGGCCCGTGCCGCCAGGAGTCGCCCAGGTACAGTGCACTGTTCACCGTGGTACCCGCGCGTTCGGTGGGCGCGAGCGTCCGCGTGAACAACGACGGCCGCCCCGATGCCAGCGCGTCGAGCGACGGATAGGTGAACACGCCGTTCTGATTCGCCGTCACATCCTGCAGATAGCGCGTGGCGTTGAAGTACGCGCCGAGCTTCACCCGGTGCGCGGCGCCCTGGAGCCAGGACAGTTCGTCGGTCGTCTCGAAACTCGAATTGTGCGTGCTCTGCGGCAGTGACGGATTGCCGCCGAACGACAGCGTGGACACGGCACGCGTGTCACCGGAGAGATCCGATGCCACCTGCACCCGTCCCTCGGGCAGATCGAGCACCGGCGACGCGCTGCGCCGGTCCTGCGAGTAATAGGCGCGCAGCTCGTTGATGTAGCGGTCACCGAAGTACGACGTGAGCACCGCCATGATGCCGCCGCCCGACGTGGCGGACGAGCCGCCGGTCTGTGGCAGGGCGGACGAGCTCACGCGCGTGGGATCCTGCGTGATCCGGCGCCAGTCGCCGCGCAGCATGAGGGTGTTCCGGTCCGACACCAGATAGTCCACGCGCAGCAGTCCCACGTAGGTGTCAGCCGCCTGGTCGGGCGAGAGCGCGGGCGCATCGGGTGAGATGCCGGCGCCATTGACGAGCGAGAGAAAGCGCGAGACCGAATCGGGACTCACTCCGATGCGCGTGAGCACGGGTCCCCTGGCATCGAGCAGCGTGGACATCTGGTTCGTGCGCCAGCGCCCCTGCAGCGCACCGAACACGAACAACTTGTTCCGCACGATGGGGCCGCCGAATCCGCCGCCGATCTGGTTCTGCGAGAAGGCCTGGGGGAAGAGCGAGTCCGCCACCCCCCACGCGAGCGAGCGATCGCGCAGCGTGTAGGTGAACGATCCCTCCGGCGTATTCGTCCCACCCTGCGTGGTGGAGGCCACGAGTCCACCGCTGAAGCCGCCGCGCGCTACATCGTAGGTACTCGTGACGACGCGCGTGGACCGCACCGCATCCTGCGGCACCGACCCCGCGCCGAAGCCCAGGCCGTCGAGCGTGACGCTGTTCTCGGTGGGGCGGAGCCCCGCCACGGAAAACGCCGCGTCGGTGGAATCGGTCGCGTCAAGTCCCACGACGCCGGGCGCGAGCGTGGCCAGCGCCATGAGATCACTGGCGTCGACTGGCAGTCGCGCCGCGCGATCGGAGGAAATGTCGGTTTCGCGCGAGCCGGCGCCCGCGCGGTCATTCCCGCGCGGACGCCGATTCTGGCCGCGCACCACCACCGTCTGCAGTTGCTGCGCGATGGTGGACAGCCGGATGTTGGCCACGAGACGATCTTCGTCCGCCTGCCGCGCGAGCGTCATGCGCGCCGGCGCCATCCCCACGTAGCGGATCACGAGCGTGTACTGCCCGCCGCCATCGGGGAAGACAATCGTCCAGCGCCCCTTGTCGTTCGTCTGCGCCTTGCGCGTGAGCTCTGTCTGGACCGACGTGGCCTCGACGATCGCGCCTTCGAGCACGCGCCCCGATGAATCGGAAACGACGCCGGTGAGGATGTCCGTGGTGGTGCCAACCTGCGCGCCGGCAGCCGCGGGTGCGCCACACACCACGACTATGGCCAGAACTACGAAGAGAGCACGCATGAACTCCGGTCTACGCGCCGTACGCGGTGAGGCGAGCCGCAGGACGGGAATCGTCGCTGTCAGCCGCAAGCACCATTACGCGGCGGGTATCGGAGAGCGTTGAAGCGGCGCCAGCACCACGGCGCCGCGGTGGCACCGCGCGCCGGCCTCAGCCTTTCCCGCGTGGCGCGCGCTCCTCCTGTTCGTGAAGCTCGGGATTCTCGCGATAGAGCGTGGTCGTCTTGCCGATCACCTGGACGACATCGGCACCCACGGCATCCGCAAGCGCGAGCGCCGCGTCGCGCGGCTTCGCATCACTCTCGCGGGCGAGGTGCACCTTGACCAGCTCGTGCGTGCGCAGCGCATCGTCCAGCGACTGCACCACCGCCGGCGTCACGCCGTGCTGCCCAACGTGCACGGAAGCCACCAGGTGGTGCGCTTCCGTGCGCAGCTCGGCGCGACGCCGCGAGGTGAGCGTCACGGCACTCCGGCGGGTGAGCCCGGCTCGAGCACGGCCTCGGCCGCGGGTGCCAGCCCCGCCTCCCGCGCCAACTGTTCGAGTCCTTCCTCGAT
>JBOHTE010000855.1:0-4248 GCA_050733555.1 Gemmatimonadaceae bacterium
TAGCGGGGCCACGGACGGCTCTCCTGCATGAGCATGCGGACGTCGGCGGGCGTCCAGCGGCGGCGCATCGCGGGCATGACCATACATTGCTCGGCGAGTGGGGGACTCGGCAAGAGTGCACGACGCAGCATGCGACTGGTCCGCCGGCCGGGCGTCATCGTATATATGCCGGTATCATCCGCATGGCGCGCGGCGCGCAAGTTACCCCAGTCCCGCCGTGGCGAGGAGGCACCCATGCGCACATTACGCTACAGCGTGGCGGCGAGCCTGGACGGCTACATTGCCGATGCGCGCGGCGGGTTCGACTGGATTCCCAACGACAGCACGGTGGATTTCGCCGCGCTGTTCGCGCGCGTGGACACGATCCTGCTCGGCCGGCGCACGTACGACACCGTGCGATCGCAGGGCGGGCCGCCCTGGCCGGCGGGCGCGCGGGTGTACGTCATCTCGCGCGCGCTGGCGCCGGGCGAGCGCGCGGACATGACCGTGGTGCGAGACGATCCCGTGGCGCTCGCCGAGCAGTTGCGGCACGAGGAGGGAAGCGGCGAGATCTGGCTGTTCGGCGGCGGGCAGTTGTTCGCCGCGCTGCTCGCGGGCAGGCAGGTGGACCGCGTGGAAGTCACTGTGGTGCCCGTGCTACTCGGTGACGGCGTGCCGCTCGTGGCGGCGGGGATCGAGCGCACGGCGCTCACGCTCGTGGACACGAAGGTGTATCCGAGCGGGATGGTGGCCCTCAACTATTCGGTGCAATGAAGACCTACTTCTGCAAGCTCATACCGCCGCGGGCGACGTTCCTGCAGGACATGAGCGAAGACGAGCGGCAGCTCATGCAGCAGCACGGCGCCTACTGGCGCGGATGCATGGATCGCGGGACGGCCGTGGTGTTTGGCGTGGTAGCCGATCCGGCGGGGGCATTCGGCGTGGGGATCATCGAGGTGGCTGATGAAGCGGAGGCGAAGGCGCTGAC
The DNA here is from genome assembly GCA_050733555.1 of Gemmatimonadaceae bacterium. Lineage (GTDB taxonomy): Bacteria > Gemmatimonadota > Gemmatimonadetes > Gemmatimonadales > Gemmatimonadaceae > JADGGM01. The sequence goes on from JBOHTE010000855.1 coordinate 968, forward strand.
GGCCGAGGATCCGGTGATCCGGTCGGGGCGGGGGTTTCGGTATGACCTGCAGGTGATGCCGATGGGGGTGGTAAAGCGGGAATTGCGGTGAGGGGAGATGTGTCTGCCGCGACTTGACGGGGCGCGCAGGCACGCACGGATTACCAGTACACGTCTTTGAGGACACGACATGGCGGTCAAAGTCAGCTACAGCCGTGTGCGCGCGCATCTGGCCGAGATCTGGAACGAGGTCGAGGATACCCGCGACGTCGCTGTGCTCCAACGACGCGGTCATGAGGACATGGCGCTGCTCCCCGCGGATGAGTTGGCGAGTCTGCGCGAGACCGTCTACCTCCTGCGCTCGCCGGTGGATGCTGCCCGGTTGCTCGCGGCGCTCACTCGAGCTCGTCGCGGAAAGACGGCCGCCCAGAATCTGGCTTCGCATCGCGCCGAACTTGGCCTGCCCACAGATTCCGGCCGATAGCCCACGAGCGCATGGGAAAATGCCCAGCAAGAAGCGGCGCGCGGCGGTTATTCAGGACGAGCGCCGCGAGGACCTCCGCTATTCAGTCATCACAAACAGGAAGGCGGCACTGCGAATGCTCGATCCGATGGAGGCAGTGCTCCGGCATTCCCATGCCGGCATCTGGAAGCCGGAGCGCCTCAAGCAGCTGGGTGGGAACGTCTCGCCGCGCCTGGTGAACGAAGCGGACCCTCTTGCATATGAGGTGTTCGATGACCGCGTGGAGTTCCTGCAGGCGCGGTATCACTCTTGACCTCTGGGCTCACGGCCCCCCCCGACGCTACCGGGGCCGTGTTCATCCAGGCCAAACCAATACGAAGACGCGGTCGCGCACCCGTCACCCTCCTGCCACGCTCTTCAGCCGCTCACGTGCAGCGGCGCTGGGGTCGGCCAGGGGAACCGGCACGCCCGCGCGCACGAAGGGCAGCGCCCAGTTGTCCGATGCGAACATGCCCGCCGGATTGGGCAGCCAGAGCCAGGCGTGCAGCATGGCCATTCGCGCGCCATGTGCGCCGGCGTGCAGGTCATCACCTGCTCGAGCAGATCAGTTTCCTCGGCGACGGTGCCGGTGTGCTGGTGCCACCGATGCGGCGCGGGGAAATCGGGCGTGGCTTCCCCATCCAGCAGCGCCTGGGCGTAGGCCACGCCCACGAGGGTGGTGCGACCCTGAATGGTGGCGTACTCCAGCACGGCGGGGTGTGCCGCGTCCAGCTCGTGGGCGCGTCATGCGATGCGATCTTCGGAATGTGTCGCGGCTACCCACGCCGGTGCACGGCGCGGGCAACGGGCAGGTGGCTGGCGCCCGGCGCGGAAGCCGGCGCGCGCCAGCGATTCCCGGGAAGCTCCGCGAGCTGTTTCAGCGCTCGCGGCACAGGGGGCCTGGGCGATTGGGGCAGCGCCCGGATTGCCTCAGGCTCGACAGATGCTCCGCGTCCTTCGCCCGGCCTGTCGCCCGCCTGGAGGCGATGAGCGGTTCCAGGCGCCCGCTTGTCGAACACGAATGGGAGGCCGGGTTCCTGGAATGCCGGATCCGCACGCGATAATCCGCAATAGCGCCAATCGCCGCGCCGCTCATGTATCCTGCCGCCCTCACTCCGCCCGCAGCGCGACCATCGGGTCCACCCGCGTGGCCCGGCGCGCGGGGAAGTAGCTCGCCGCCAGCGCCACGACAAGCAGCACGAGCGCGGCTCCGGCGAGCACCGTGGGATCGCGCGGCGACACGCCGTTGAGCAGTGCCGCAATCGCCTTGCCGCCAGCGAGCGCCGCGACAATTCCGAGAACAACGCCGATGATCGTCGTGGTGAGGCCGCTCATCACCACACCGCGCATGAGCCGTTCGGGTTGCGCGCCGAGTGCCGCACGGATCCCGAGCTCTCGCGTCTGTTGCACCACCGCGTACGCGAGGACGCCGTAGAGCCCGACGGCGGCGAGGAGCAGCGCCAGCAATCCGAATGCGCTGAACATGCTCGCGCCAAGTTTCCACGGCAGATATTGCGGATCCAGGATCTGGCGGAGTGGCTGGATGACGGGGAATGGCGTATCGGGATCGGCCGACTCCATCGCGCGGCGGATCGCGGGGATCGCCGCGGCCGGATCGCCCGCGGTGCGGATTTCCATGAAGTTGACCGCGTTCGAGCGTCCCGTATCACTGTACGGCTGTAACGGAACGAACACCTGCTCTGACGGCTTCAGTGTCACCTTGAACAGAGGGGCATTGGCGACAACGCCGACCACGGTGACGCAGGTCGTGTTCGCAGGATCGTCGAGATGCACGCACGTCCCCACGGGGTTCCCGCGCGGCCAATACCGCTTCGCGATGGCCTGGTTGATGATCACCACGTGCGCCGCGGCGTCGTAGTCGGCGCCGGTGAAGGGCCGCCCGCTCACGACCTGTGTGCCCGTCGCCTCGAAGTAGCCGGGCCCCACGGTGAATCCCATGGGCGAGGCGCTGCCGGCGTGTGGAATGGACTCCGGCACACCGGGCACGATGACCCACCTGCCGCTGGCGTTCCTGAAGGGAGCGCCCCGAGACACGCTCGCCGCCAGCACGCCAGGCACGCGTTGCACCTGCTTGAGCATCCGCTCATAGATGGCGTTGGCGTTTGCAGCCGCGACACCGGCCGTATGGAAGTCCACGCTGGCGTACAGCACGTGATCCACATCCATGCCGAGCTGGATGTTCCGCGCGTTGCGCAGGCTCTGGATGAAGAGTCCCGCGCCGGCGAGCAGCACGAGCGTGAGCGCCACCTGACCGCCCGCGAGCACGCGATGCACCAGGAAACGGCCGCGTCCGGATCCGAAGGCCGCGCCCTTTAGCACGGAATTGAGGTCCGTTCGCGCCGCGAACACGGCAGGCGCCAGTCCGCACAGCGCTCCCGTCACCAGCGCCGCCACTCCGGCGAACGCCAGTACGCGAGTGGAAATGGCGTGGCCGAGCAGCGGCACATCGGGAATCAGCACGCCGCGGACAAAGGCCGAGCTCCAGATCGTGAGCAGCAGCGCCGCGGCGGTGCCGGCAGCCGCGAGCAGCAGGCCTTCGATGAGCAACTGGCGCGCCAGCCGCCAGCGCCCCGATCCGAGGCACATCCGCAGGGCGATCTCGCGCGACCGCGATGCAGCGCGGGCGAGGAGCAGATTCGCCACGTTGGCGCACGCAATGAGGAGCACGAGGATGGAGACCGCCGCGAGCCAGAGGGCCACCTTCACATCGCTCCCCGGTGAAGGCGCACGCCCCACCTCGAGCGGGGCGAACGTGACCCGCGTTCCCTTGAGATACTGA
>JBOHTE010000856.1:0-1226 GCA_050733555.1 Gemmatimonadaceae bacterium
GGTGGCGCGGGTGGCGCGGGTGGCGCTCCCTCGCGTGGCCCGCGCGGGTAGTCGGCGCACCCCACTCCCGTCCAGCTAACAGCTACCAGCTACCGTCGTCTCACGGCCTCCCTCCCTTCACCCACACGGGCGCGGGGTCGTTCGCGAGCAGACGCACGGCGCTCGCGGCCGCCGTGATGAGCGTGGTCATGTGGTCGAAGTCGATGCGACTCACCTCATCGCTCGGCTCGTGATAATCGTCGTGCAGATCGAAGCTGGAGAGCGTCTGGGCCGGGATGCCCCGCTTGGCGAAGGCGATGTTGTCGCTGCGCGCGAAGAAATGCTGCGCGAGGCGTCTGTCGGGACTGATCGGCAGGCCGGCCCGGGTGAACATCGCGCCCATCGTGGATCGCTCATAGCCGGTGAGCCAGCCGTGTCCCGGTCCACCGGCCAGGCTGTCGGGCCGACCGATCATTTCGATTTCGAGATTGGCCTCGATGCTGGCCAGCGGCACCACGGGATGCGACACGAACCAGCGGGTGCCAAGCAGGCCAACCTCCTCACCGGTGGTCGCGAGGAAGACCACGGTACGTTTGAGCGGCGGACCATGGGCGAGCGCGCTCGCGATCTCGAGTACCGCCACCGTCCCTGACGCATCGTCATCCGCGCCGTTGTAGATGCTGTCGCCATGCACGGCCTTGCCGATGCCCAGATGATCGTAGTGCGCATCCACGAGCACGACGGAATCCCGCAGCACGGGGTCGCTGCCGCGCAGCATCCCGACCACGTTCATCGCGGGCACGTGATGGAAGCCGTCGGGCACCGCGGAGAAGTTGTCCAGCAGCACGAGCCAGGAGTGGCGGCCATTTCCATCCGCGGCACCCACGGGTACGCGTTGCAGGAACCCGCTGTCGCCCGCCGGGGTGAGTCCCGCGGCCCGCATCTCGCTCGCGATGAAGCGAGCCGCCATGACGCCCCCTCGCGATCCGGTCATGCGCCCCTGCATGGAATCGTTGGCCAGCGCCGAGAGCTGGCGCACGATGTCCGCGCGCCGCACGACGCCGGGCGTCGAGTCCGTCTGCGCCCGCGCGATCGCCGTTGCGCCGAGCAGCAGCGCAGCCGCGCCGGCGAGCAGAGTACGAGTCGTGAGCGTGCCAGGCGCAGGCCGGGATGCGCCGAGCGCGGACGGGCCAGGCGCGGACAGGCGGGGCGCTTCCGGCACCCTCGGTACTGCTGGTGCCTTCAGC
>JBOHTE010000857.1:0-1341 GCA_050733555.1 Gemmatimonadaceae bacterium
GCCCATCGCGGGCGCCGCCGTCGTTGCGATGTGGATCGAACTGGCGACGGACAGCGCGGGACGACTGCGCATCCAGCGACGTCAGCTTCCGGTGCGATCCGACAGTACGGGTTGGTACGCGCTCTGCGGCATTCCGTCAGCCGCTCCGGTCACTGCGCGCGCCGAGTGGCAGACCAACGTCACGGGCTACATCGAAGTGACGGTCGCCCCGCGCGGGCTGACGCATCGCGACTTTTTCGTGCCCACGGGTGCGGCCGCCGTAGCCGCACTGGATTCGACGGCTGGATCCGTGGCCGATCCCGTGCGGCACGGCACGGCGCGGCTTTCCGGAGTCGTGCGGAACGAGATGGGACAACCGTTGGCGGGCGTGAAGCTGCGGGTGTGGGGGACGAAGGTAGCCGGGACCACGGCCAGCGACGGCTCCTTCACGCTCGCCGGGCTGCCCGCCGGATCGGAGACGCTCGAGGCGCGCTACGTGAGCTATGCACCGACGCACACGAGCGTGGACCTGGCGAGCGACGAGACGCGCACGGTGGCCATGACACTGAGCGATCGTACCAACGTGCTGGAACCCATCACGGTGTATGGCAAGCAGTCGGCATTCGCGCGGGATCTCACGGGATTTTACCAGCGACGCCGGGAGGGGTGGGGGCGGTTCATGACGCGCGCCCAGATCGAGGAGCGCACCGCGATCCAGTTCACCGATCTGGTCAACGCCATGCCGGGCATCCGGGTCGTGCCGACTGGCGGCACGGGATATTCCATCGCGTCGTCCACCAACCAGGCGTGTCGTCCCGACATCTACATTGACGGCACACGGCTGCACGACCCGGACAACGTGAACGACGTCATCATGCCGAATAACGTGTACGGGATCGAGGTGTATGGGACCACGATGGAAACGCCGCCGGCGTTCCGGCAGGGGCACGGCGGCTGCGGCAGCGTGGTAGTGTGGACCAATCCGGCACTGGGGGATCTGGGGAAAAACTGATCGGCGCGCATGGGACCGCCGCGTTCACTCCTCGCCGCCCATGGCGTGCGCGAACTCCTGCTTGAGCGCGGGATGCGTGCGCCAGAGATACGCGCCCATGAGGGCGGCGGCCAGCAGGTTGCCAATGGCCACCTGGTACCAGGCCAGGGCGTGGAGCTGTCCCTCGGCCATCACGGCGGCCACGCCCGTCACGCCGAGTTCGAAGATGATGAAGAGCAGCATGAAGACGACGAGCACGGAAGGCTCTTCCGCCGCCTTGTGCACGACGAACGACGACATCACGCCGCCCACGATGAACACGCCGTAGTGAAAGATCGTGTACACCACGACGTGCACCAGCAGACCGTCGT
>JBOHTE010000858.1:0-43027 GCA_050733555.1 Gemmatimonadaceae bacterium
CCCCAACACCGGTTCGCACATGGCCCGTACCCGCACGCAGTACATCATCGGCGTCGATCTGGGCGGTACCAACATCGTCGTCGGTGCGATGCCGGAGGATGGCAGCCGCGAGATCGGTGTCCGCACGGAATCCACGCGTGCGGAACACGGGGCCGAAGCCGTGGTGGACCGCATCGTCTCCATGGTGGCGCAGGTCATGTCGGATGCGATCGCGCAGCACGGGGCGCAGCCCAAGGACTTCATGGGCATTGGCGTGGGCGCGCCGGGACCGCTCGACCGTGAACAGGGGCTCGTGGTCGTCGCGCCCAACCTGGGCTGGCGCGACTTTCCGCTGCGCGATGCGATCTCCAATCGCATTCGCCTGCCGGTCACGCTGGACAACGACGCGAACTGCGCGACGTTCGGCGAATGGTGGCGCGGCGCCGCGCAGGGCGCGCACAACGTGGTGGGGCTGACGATCGGCACCGGCATTGGCGGCGGACTCGTGATCGACGGCAAGTTGTATCACGGCTCCTCGGATGTGGCGGGCGAGATCGGCCACACCACCATTGACTCCACCGGGCGCTACTGCCGTTGCGGCAACTACGGCTGCCTCGAAGCCTACGCGTCCGGACCCGCCATCGCGCTGCGGGCGCGCGAGGCGCTGGAGCGTGACGAAGCATCCATGCTGCACACGGCGGTGGATGGAGACCTCGACCGACTCACCGCGGCGCAGGTGTACGACGCCGCCAATCGGGGCGACGCGCTCGCGCTCGAGGTCGTGCGCGACACGGCGAAATTCCTCGGCACCGGCGTTGCCAATCTGCTCAACGTGCTCAATCCGGACGTGGTCGTGATCACGGGCGGCGTCACCAGGGCGGGCGACCGCCTGTTCGAGCCGCTACGAGCCGAAGTGAAGCGCCGTGCCTTCCGGCCGGCAGTGGACGCGTGTCGCATCGTGCCGGGCAAATTGAACGGAACGGCGGGGATGGTCGGCGCGGTGGCCACCTTCAAGCAGCAGAAGCTGGGTGCCGTGTGACCGAGCGTCCCGTCGTGCCCGCGTCCCGCGCGAAGCGGCTCGGCGTGATCGGGACCTTCGTGTGGGACACCATCCACGGCCGCAATCCCGCCGGAGGCCCCGTGGAAGAATGGGGCGGCATCACCTATGCGCTCAGCGGTCTGGATGCCGCACTGCCCGGCGGCTGGGAGATCGTGCCGATCATCAAGGTCGGGCACGACCTCGTGGACCGCGCGCGCGAATTCATCGCCACGCTGCCGCGCATGGCGGCGGATGCCGCCCTCATCGACGTGCCCTACGCCAACAATCGCGTGGAACTGCGCTACGAAACCTCGGAGCGCCGCTGCGAGCGGCTCACGGGTGGCGTGCCCGGATGGAGCTGGCTCGGACTCAAGCCGCTGCTCACCGATCTCGATGCGCTCTACGTCAACTTCCTGAGCGGCTGGGAGCTCGATCTGGAAACGCTGCAGCTGCTGCGCCAGCACTTCACGGGGCCGATCTACTGCGACCTGCACATGCTGGTGATGGCGGTGCAGCCCAGCGGCTGGCGCGAGCTGCGCCCGCTGCCGAACGTGGCAGGGTGGTGCCGCTGCGTCGATGTGCTGCAGGTGAATGAGGATGAGGTTGGTGCCATGGCGAGCGATGCGATGGCGCTCGCCGCCACCGCCATGAGCGCCGGCGTGCGCTGTCTGGTCGTCACGCTGGGCAGCCGGGGCGCGGTGTACTTTGCGCCGCCGGACTTCGACCGCCTGGCCGATCTCGCGCGGCCCCGCGCGCTCGGGGCGACGGTCGGTCCCGTCCGCACGGAACGGATCCCGCCGCCGCGCGTGCTGCTCGATGGCGATCCCACGGGGTGCGGCGACGTGTGGGGCGCTACATACTTCTCGCGGCTGCTTGCGGGCGACCGGATGGGCGACGCCATGCGTGTTGCGCACGAAGCGGCCGGGCGCAACGTGGAACACCGGGGAGCAACGGGGCTCGCCCGGCACCTGCGCGGAGAGCTGAGCACGCGATGACCGAGGTCCTGAACCTTCCGCCGTCACTCGATGACAGGACGTTTGAGAACATCCTCGAGCCACTCGCGAGCCTGCCGCCGGATGCGAAGGTCATCCTGAACGCGCGGCATACGCGCTGGGCCTCGCCATTCGGCCTGACCGCGCTGCTCACGCTCGCGCAGTCGCGCGCCGAGCCGCCGGTACTCTACGTGCCCGAAGCGGACGAGACGGCGCACTACTGGGCCCGTACGGGATTCTTCACGCACGCGGCCACCCTGTTCGAGCTGCACGGCCAGGTGCCGCGCGTGCACGTGAGCGGCGAGTCGGATGTGCTGCTCGAGATCACGCCGGTGTCCGGCAGCGAGGACGTGCACGAGGTCGTGAGCCGCATCCAGAAGAAATCGCAGCAGATTCTCGTGAAGGAGCTGGCGCTGGACGCGAAAGCCACCATGGGATTCGCGATGACGCTGAGCGAGGCCTGTCAGAACATCGTCGAGCATGCGGGTCGCGGCGGCTGGGTCGCCGTGCAGACGTATCGCTGGCAGAAGCGCCTCGGCCGCCGCGTCGTGGTCATCGCGGTGTGCGACGCCGGCGTCGGATTTCGCCAGTCACTGGAAAGCGCACCCGGACGCCATCTGAGCGACCGCTGGGACGATGGCACGGCGCTGGAAGAGGCCGTCATGCGCGGCGTGAGCCGCTTCCGTGACTCGGGACGCGGCCAGGGACTTGCCGGGATCCGCCGGTACATCGGACGATGGGACGGCAAGTTGTCGGTTCGGTCCGGAACGGCTAGAATCGCTATCATTCCTTCGTGGGATGACGACGTGCCGCTCCTGAAGGACCTCTCCCCATTTCCCGGGACGCAAATGCAAATCACCATCCCGGAACGAATCGCCGACCGGTGATCAATCACATCGACCTGAGTTCCGTACTGCGTCGCACCGTGTGCGACCTGTATTCCGATCTGGTGACCCGGCCCACGGGCGCCGCCGTGCGCAACGGCATCGAGCGGCAACTCGCCGAACTGGGAGACCGCACACTCACCGTCATTGACTTCTCGCACGTGGGACTGCTCGACTACTCCTGCGCTGACGAGATCGTTGCCAAACTGCTCATGCGCTACACCATGGCGGACGCCGCGGACGCCGCGGACGCCGCGGATGTCGCGAACGCCGCGGAAGTCGCGGATGCCACGGATGCCGCAGTTGCCGCGGAGCCGCCGCCGCGAGACGCGTACTTTCTGTTTCGCGGGGTGAGCGAGTCGCACCTCGACGCGATTGAAACGGTACTCGACCGGCAGGCGCTCGCTATCGTCGCGCAGGCCACGGACGGCGTCGTGATGCTCGTGGGCCGGGTGGACGATTCCGAACGCCGGGCCTGGGAAGTGATGTACCGGCTGGGCCGCGCAGTGCCGGCCGAGCTCGCACGGGAAGCGGGCGTCGATGTGCCACAGGCGACCGAGTGGCTCAATGGACTGTGTCGTCGCCGGCTGGCCATGCGCTTCGAGGAAAGTTACGTCGCCGTGGGCGGGACAACGTGAGCGACAGCTACAATAGGCCGCTTCGCGTCCTGCGACTCATCGCGACGCGGCCACCGGATCCCGAGCGTGGTCCGACCGTGTGGCTGCGCGGTGAGGACGCATCCTCGCGCCTGCTGGTGGAAGGCGAGCTCGTCTGGGTCGTCGGGCCCCGCCGCCGTGAGCTCGCCACCGTCGGCATTGACGATTCCCTCCCCCGCGGCGACGTGGTGCTGCGTGACATTGTCGGCGCCTCGCCGTCCGAAGATGTAAAGGTCCTGAAAGTCAACACCGATGAACCGCCGCGCCGCGGCGTCCTCGCCTGAACCCACCTCTCATGACACCTCGCCGACGCCGGCAGGGCTTTTCCACCACCGCAGTGCACGGTGGACACGATGCGCACGAGGTCGACACACCGATCGTGTCGCCGATCTACCAGTCGGTGAACTTCCACCAGGAAGTCGGCACCGAGGCAGGGCTGCGTTACGCCCGCTACGGCAACAACCCGAACGCGGAGCTGCTGCAGCGCCGCCTCGCGCTGCTCGAAGGCGCCGAGGCAGCGCTCGTACTGGGCAGCGGCATGGGTGCCACCGCATGCGCGCTCCTGGCGCTGCTCCGTCCGGGCGATCACCTGCTGGCGAGCGACTGGATCTATGGTGGATCGAGCCGCCTGTTCAGCAAGGAGTTCGACGCGCTCGGCATCGAGGTCACGCTCGTCAATCCGCTCGAGCCGCGCGTCTGGCGCCGTCGCCTGCGCAAGCACACGCGCGCCATCTTCGTCGAAACGCCGGTGAACCCGTCATGCCGCGTCCTCGATCTGCGCTCGATCAGCTATCTCGCCAAGGAAGTCGGACTCGCGCTCGTGGTGGACTCCACGTTCGCGTCGCCGGTGAACTTCCGCCCGCTCGAACACGGCGCGGACGTCGTGATCCATTCAGCCACGAAGTATCTCAACGGGCACCACGATGTGCTCGCGGGCGTCGTCCTGGGCACGGCGCCGTTCATCGAGGAAGCTCGCCAGAAGATGATTCTGTGGGGGCAGGCCGCGGATCCGTTCGGATGCTGGCTGCTGGAGCGCGGGCTCAAGACCCTCGACGTCCGAGTGAAGCGGCAGAACGAGAACGCCATGCAGCTCGCGCAGTGGTGCAGCCAGCGACCCGAATTCTCCGCGGTGCACTATCCCGGGCTTCCGTCGCACCCCGATCATGAGATCGCCATGGCCACCCTCGACGGTTTCGGCGGCATGATGGCCGTGGTGCTCGCGGGCGGCGGCGCCGCCACCGAACGATTCATCAGCCGGCTCAAAGTGGCGGCACACGCGCCCAGTCTCGGCGGCGTGGACACCCTGGTGTGCGAGCCGCGCTATACGTCACATTCCCATCTCACCGCCGCTCAGCGCGCGGCCGTGGGTGTTCCGGACGGTTTTGTCCGCGTGAGCGTGGGCATCGAGAATGCCGACGACCTCATTGCTGATTTCACGCAGGCTCTGCGATGACCGCGGCAGCCGGACTGTTTGAGTGATGATTCGATTTTCCCACGTTTCCAAGGAGTATCCCCGCACCGGTCTCGCCTTGAAGGATGTGTCGTTCCGCCTCGCCAAGGGGGAGTTCGCGTTCCTCACAGGCCCGAGCGGCGCCGGCAAGAGCACCATTCTCAAGCTCGTGACCATGGAGGAGCGCCCCACCAGCGGTGAGGTGCGGGTGAGCGGCGTGCTGGGCACACAAATCCGGCGCTCCGAGATTCCCAGGCTCCGTCGCAAGCTCGGCGTGGTGTTCCAGGATTTCCGGCTGCTGGATGATCGTACGGCCGAACAGAACATCGCGTTCGCGCTCGAGGTGACCGGCACGTCGCGCTCGGCGATTCCGTCGCGCGTCAGCCGGCTGCTCACGCAGGTCGGGCTCGCCGCCAAGGGCACATCGTATCCGCGCGAGCTCTCAGGCGGCGAACAGCAGCGCGTGGCGATCGCGCGCGCGCTGGTGAACGACCCCATGCTGCTCATCGCGGATGAACCCTCGGGCAACCTCGATGAGCGTGCCACGCGCGGCATCTTCCAGCTCCTCCGCGAAATCAACGCCTCGGGCACCGCGGTGCTCATGGCCACGCACAACCTCGAGCTGGTCCGCCGCCACGAGTACCGCGTCCTCGAGATCAATCGTGGGCAGCTCGTGTACGATTCGGCGGAATCGCCCGCGGGCGCGGGCGCACCACCCGCCGGCTGATGCGCCTCACATTTCGCGAGGTGATGCTGGGCCTCCGGCGCGCGCCGCTGCTGAGCATCCTCAGCATCATCACCATCGCGTTCAGTCTGTTCGCGCTGGGGCTCTTCGGGCTGGTGGCGCTCAACGTGAGCCGGGCGCTGCGCGGGATCGAGGAGCGCGTCGAGATTCGTGCGTTCATCACCGATGGCGCGCCGATTGAAGCGGTGGCCGCCGCGGTCGGCGACATTCGCGCGTTCCCCGAAGTGGCGCAGGTGGACATCATCACGCCGGACGAGGCGCTGGCGCGTGCACGCAAGGAGCTCACCGAGTTCAAGGATGTCTTCGATGCGGCCTTCCTCCCGATGTCGCTCGAGGTCCGGCTCAAGCCGGGTCACCGCGATCCCGCCACGGTGCGCGCCGTCGCGGAGCGGCTGAAAACCTATACGTTCGTGGATGATGTGCGATACGGCGAGGAGTGGGTGCAGAAGCTCTACAGCATCCGCAACATCGCCGGCGCGACGGGCCTCGTGCTTGGCATTGCCTTCGCCGTGGTCGCCATCATCATCATCGGCTCGACGATCCGCATGACGGTGCTCGCGCGCGCGCGCGAAATTTCCATCATGCGGCTGGTGGGCGCCACAGATGCCTTCGTGCGCCGCCCCTTCCTGATCGACGGCTTTCTCAAGGGCGTGGTGGGGGGCGTGGTCGCGCTCGCAATGGCCTGGTTCGCGCACTCGCTCATCGACCGCTACCTCATTCAGACCGCCTTTTTCGCCACCGGGACGGCGCTCCTCGGCATCGCGGGTGGCGGACTCATTGGCCTGCTGGGCAGCGCCGTGTCCGTGGGACGACATCTGCAGGATGTCTAGTGGTGCGTCCGGTGTGCGGCCCCGCGCACCGCGCGGCGGTCGCCTCGCGACCCTCTGCGTCATCGTCTGCATCGTGGCCGTTGGCGGCGGCGGCGCCTGGCCGGCGACGGCACGCGCGCAGGACAGCGCCGCGGTGAAACTGCGCGGCGAGCGGCAGAAGCTCGAACAGTTGCGCCGCGAGCGCGAGCAGCTCGAACAGCGCCGCAACAGCCTGCGCAGCACGGTGCATGATCTCTCCGAAGAAGTGCAGAGCCTGGACCGCGAAGCGGACATGACGGCGCGCGTCGTCGCATCGCTCGATGCGCAGCTCGCCACGATCAACGGCGAGGTCGAGTCGACGACGAGCGACCTCATTCGCACGCAGGATGAGCTGACGCTGGGTCAGGCCATTCTGCAGCGCCGGCTCGTGGACATCTACAAGCGGGGGTCGCTCTACTCGGCGGAGGTCCTGCTCTCCGCAAACAGCTTCGGCGATCTCGTCGCCCGCTACAAGTATCTGCACCTGCTGACGCTCCGCGATCGCGCCCTGGTGGAGCGGGTAGCCGGGCTGGGCGACCGCATCGGCCGGCAGCGCGGCAACCTCGTACAGTTCCAGCGGGACATGCAGGAGAGCCTGCAGGAAAAAGCGGACGAGGAGCAACGGCTGCGCGATCTCCGCGATCAGCAGGCGGGGAGCCTGAAGAGCGCGCAGCATCGAGCCGTGGATACCGATCGGCGTCTCGCGCAGCTCGGCAGGGACGAGAAGCGGCTGGGCGACGTCATCGCATCGCTCGAAGCGGCGCGCCTGCGCGCGGAACGCGCCACGCCGAATGCGGCGCGCGAGTCGAGCACGTTGCGGGCGGGCGGCGCGCGATTCGCGTGGCCGGTGGACGGCCAGCTGGAATACAGCTTCGGTCGTGTGGTGAACCCGAACAACACCACCATACGCTGGAACGGCATCGGCATCGAGGCGCCAGCGGGGACGCCGGTGCACGCCATCGCCGCGGGCAAGGTGCTGGTTGCCGAGTCATTCGGCACCTACGGTCTCACGGTGATCATTCAGCATCCCGGGGGCGATTACTCGGTGTACGGCTCGTTGAGTCGCATCGCCACCGAGAAGGGCGCCGTGGTGGGCAAGGGCGAAGTGATTGGCTATGTGGGCACGACCGATCCCGCGCTGGGTCCGCATCTGCACTTCGAGCTGCGCCCCGAGGGTCACGCCGTGGATCCGCTGGACTACCTGACCCCGAAGCCGTGACGCCGCTGCTCGGCGCGCACGTGTCCACCGCCGGCGGCATCGCGACGGCGCCACCGCGCGCGCGCGCGATCGCGGCCACGGCCATGCAGGTCTTCACCAAGCAGGCCAACCGCTGGGCGGAGCGCAGTTGCGACGAACCGGAGATACAGGCCTTCCGCGCCGCGCTCGCGGACACGGCCGTCCGAGTCACCGTGTCGCACGATTCGTATCTGATCAATCTCGCCAGTCCCGACCCCACGCTCCGCCAGCGCTCCATGCAGTCGTTCATCGCCGAGCTGCAGCGGTGCGAAGCGCTCGGGCTGGACTTCCTCGTGTCGCATCCGGGGAACTACATGGACAACCGGAGCAGCGGCATCGAACGTAATGCCGACGCCATCACGGCGTGCCTGGAACAGGTGCCAGGGCGCACCGTGCTGTGCATGGAGACCACGGCGGGCGCCGGCACGGTGCTCGGCGCGACGTTCGAGGAACTCGCCGGGATCCTCGGGCGCATTCCGGCAGCGTTGCAGCATCGGCTCGGCGTGTGTCTCGACACGTGTCACGTCTTCGCGGCGGGGTACGATCTCATCACAGACTATGCGGGCGTCTGGACCCGGTTCGCGGACACAGTGGGTCGCGAGCGGCTGCGGGTCATCCATCTCAACGACTCCAAGACGCCGTTCGGATCGCGGCGGGACCGGCACGAGCTCATTGGCGAAGGGGCGCTGGGCGAGGAGCCATTCCGCCAGTTGATGAACGACGAGCGCCTCGAAGGCGTCGCCATGGTCATCGAAACCCCAAAGGGAGATGACCACACCGCGACGGATACCCGCATGCTCGACCGGTTGCGTGGGTATCGCCTGGCAGCGGACGCAACGTGACACGGCCGTCAATCGTATTAGAATGATGGGTATGCTGAGCTTCCTTCGTCCGCGGAGCCGTTCCAGGGTACTGCGCGTCGTCGCGCTGGTGGTGATCGCCGCGCAGGCGGTCAGCGTGTGCCTGGCACCCAGTGCGGAAGCATTCGCGTCGCGCAGCGCGCCCGCGCACGTGGAGGAAGGCGGCACGCACCTGCACCATTCGCACACGCCGGAAACGTGCCCCGCCTGTTTCGCCCTGCAGATCACGGGCGAACCGCCGCAGCATGATCCATTGCTGGCCCGGCCGTCCGGCACCATCGAGGCCCCCCGTCCCCTCGAGCCGCACGTCACGCCCACACGGCGCATCGCGGCCAAGTCGCCGCGCGCTCCACCTCCCGTCACGCTCGCGAACGGTTAGCCGGCCCCGCCCGCGTGGCGGCGGCCCACTCGCCGCGCGAGGCGCATCACCGTTCCGCCGGAACGCTCCCTGGCAGTACGCGGCTCACGCCGCACGGGACGCATTCTGCCCGGAGCGCGCGCCCCGCGCCACTTGCGTGATTGACGAGATGGGAGAACATGCACCTGAAATTCAGATACTTCACGCTGGCGCTGGCCTGCGCACCGGTTGCCGCCGGAGCACAACAGCCCATTCCGCCGGGAGCCGACACGGGTGTCGTGCTCAGGCTCACGCGCCAGCAGGCGGTCGATCTGGCGCTGGCCAACAATCCGCAGCTCGCCGCGTCACGCGAACAGGTGGCGCAGGCGCGCGCCCGCGTCACCGAGGCCACCGCGCTGCCCGACCCCAGCCTCTCGGCCACGATCGTCGGCCAGAACGGCGCCTTTGCCCCAGGAACGGCGGGTGAGCACGACTACGCGCTGGGGCTGACGATTCCCTTCCCTGATCGCATCCGGCTCAGGGGGAAGGTCGCCTCCGCGGATGCGCACGCGTCGGAGTTCTCCCTGGACCAGCTCCGCCAGAGCATCGCGTCGCAGACGTCGCAGACGTACGACTCGCTGCTCGTCGCCCTGCGCCACCAGGCGGACTTTCAGCAGGCGGGACAGCTCGCCCAGGATTTCCTCTCGCGTACCGAGGCGCGCTTCAACGCCGGCACGACGCCGAAGCTCGACGTCATCAAGGCCAGAGTGGATGTCGCGCAGGCGCAGAACGACCTCATTGCGAGCGAGCGCACGGTGTCCAACGCGCGCGCGGCACTCAACCGCCTCATCGGCCGGCTGCTCGGCGCGCCCGTGGAGGCGACGGATTCGCTGCTGATTCCGCCAGCACTGGCTCCGCTCGACAGCCTGGAAGCAGCCGCGCTGGAGCATCGTCCCGAAGTAAGCAGCCTGGCGGCCCAGCGATCGGGTGCCAGCGCCGCGACCACGCTCGCGAAGGAATTCTGGCTCCCGGACCTCAGCGTGTCGGTGTCACGCAACGCCGTGGACGGTACGCCCACCACGTTCGACACCGGATTCGGCATTGGCTTTCCGATCTTCTTCTGGCAGCACAGCGGTGGCGAAGTTGCCGAGTCACGCCATCACGAGCTGGAGCTGTCCGCGAGCATGCGCGATCTGCGCGCGCAGGTGAGCCAGGAAGTACGCATCGCGTACTCAGCCGCGAGTACCGCGCTGCGACAGGCGCGCTATCTCCAGGACGCGCTGCTCCCCGAAGCACAGGAAGCCTATCACATCGCATCCGTCAGCTACGGTCTGGGCGGCTCCTCGGCCCTCGAGGTGCTCGATGCCAAGCGCACGCTGCTCGATGCCCAGAGCCAGTACACTGACGCGCTCGGCGCCGCGAATGACGCCGTCGCGCAATTGCAGCTCGCGGTCGGCATGACCCTCGACGCCAGCACTTCCGGAGGCACGAAATGATCAGGCAGCATCTCTTTCGCAGCGCGGCCGTCGCCGCCGTGGTGACTTTCGTCGTGTCCGGATGTTCGCGCGACAGCGCGTCCGGCGCCGACGCCGGCGGCGACGTGACTGCGACGTCGTCCGGCGCACTGGTGCTGCCGGCCGCACAGCGCGAGCGACTCACGGTGCAGGCGGTGCAGAACGTGAAATACCATCCCACAGTGCAGGTCACCGGGACCGTGGCCTTCGACGGCGACCTCTCCACGCCCGTGCTCGCCACGATTTCCGGACCGGTCACGCGCGTGATGGTGCAGCCGGGAACGCGCGTGCCACGCGGCGCGCCGCTCGCGTACGTGTCCTCGCCGGACTTCGCGGCGGCGGTCGCCGCGTATCGCAAGGCCGCCGCCACCGCGCGCAACCTGCAGCGCATCGCGGATCTGGACCAGAAGCTTTTCGAAAACGACGCCCTGGCACGGCGCGATCTCGAACAGGCGCAGACGGACGCCGTGTCCGCCAACGCCGACCGCGATGCGGCGCTCGAGCAGCTCCGCGCGCTCGGTGTCGAGGAGAACACGCTCAAGGAGCTGGAGGCGAATCACCCTGTCCCGAACGTGCAGGGCGTGATTCGCGCGCCCATCGGCGGCACGGTGGTGGAGCGCCTCGTCAGCCCCGGTCAACTGCTGCAGGCGGGATCCACGATGTGCTTCACGATCGCGGATCTCTCGCGCATGTGGGTGCTCGCGAACGTCTTCGAGACCGATCTGCCGGATGTCCGGCTGGGTGATTCGGCGGATGTCGTCACGACCGCGTCGCCACGCACGTTTCGCGGATCGGTGGACAACATTGCCGCGGAGGTGGATTCGAGCACGCGCGCCACGGCCGTGCGCGTGCTCGTCCCCAACGCCGAGCGCCTGCTCAAGAAGGACATGTACGTGCGCGTCGTGATCCATTCACGCCGGGAGCACAGCGGCATGCTCGTGCCCGTCTCCGCCGTGCTGCGCGATGAGGACAACCTGCCGCTCGTCTACGTCCAGAACGGCTCCGGCGCGTACGAGCGTCGGTCGGTCACGCTCGGCGCACGGGTGAATGATCAGTGGCAGGTCACCGCGGGGCTCGTCCCGGGTGACAAGGTCGTGTCGGAGGGCGGACTGTTCCTGCAGTTCGCGCAGAGCCAGTGACGGAGCCACGGCACCCCGAGAGCGGGCCGGCGCAGAAGCAATCGCTCATCAATCGTGTCATCAGCATTTCGCTCGAGCAGCGGTTTCTGGTTTCCCTGCTCTCGCTGCTTCTGATTGGCGCCGGCATCTGGTCCTTCCGGCGGTTGCCGGTGGATGCCTATCCGGATCTGGCTCCGACCATGGTCGAAGTCATCACGCAGTGGCCGGGTCACGCCTCGGAGGAAGTGGAGCGGCTGATCACCGTACCGATCGAAGTCGAGATGAACGGCATCGCGCGGCTCAAGGTCGTGCGCAGCATCTCGCTCTACGGTCTGTCCGACGTGACCCTCACCTTCGAGGACAACACCGACGACTACTTCGCGCGCCAGCGCGTGTTCGAGCGGTTGCCCGACGTGGATCTGCCGGAGGGCGCGTCGCCGGCGGTGGGCCCCCTGTCGTCTCCATCCGGGCTGGTCTATCGCTACGTCCTCGACAGTCGCGACCGGTCGCCCATGGAACTGAAGAACATCGACGACTGGGTCATCACGAAGGCATACAAGTCGGTGGCCGGCGTGGCGGACGATTCGCCGCTGGGTGGCGAGACCATGCAGTACCAGGTGCTGCTCGATCCCGCCCGGGTCTCCGCGTCCGGTCTCTCCGTCACGCAGATCGCGGATGCACTCGGCGCGAACAACGGCAATGCCGGTGGCGGATTCTACTCCGAGGGTGGGCAGTTCTACTACGTCCGCGGCCTCGGCCGCATGCACACGGTGGAGGATATCGGCAACGTCGTCGTGGCGGTGCACAACGGAACGCCAATTCTCGTGAAGGACCTCGGGGAGGTCGTCATCGGGCATGCGCCACGGCTGGGCCAGTTCGGATTCAACGGCCGGAACGACGCGGTGGAGGGAGTCATCCTGATGCGGCGCGGCGAGCAGACGCAGACGGTGCTCAAGGGCGTCGAGGCCATGACGCAGCAGCTCAACGATTCGGTGCTCCCCAGGGATGTCCGGATTCATCCATTCTACGACCGCAGCGATCTCGTTCACCTTACCACGCGTACGGTGGAGGCGAATCTCGTACGCGGGATTCTTCTGGTGGTCGTGGTCCTGATCTTCTTCCTCTACGACTTCCGCTCCGGACTGATCGTCGCGACCGCCATCCCGCTCGCGCTGCTCTTTGCGTTCATCTGTCTGGACGTGCGGAACATCCCGGCGAACCTGCTGTCCATTGGCGCCATCGACTTCGGAATCATCATCGATGGCGCCGTGGTCATGGTGGAGAACATCCATCGACAGCTCGGATTGCGACACGGCACGAGCTACCGCGTGACCGATGTCATTGTCAGTGCGGCGTCCGAGGTGGACCGCCCCATCTTCTACGCCGTCGCCATCATCGTCGTCGCATTTCTCCCCATCTACGTGCTGACCGGCCCATCGGGGAGGCTGTTCAGTCCGATGGCCGACACGACGATCTTCGCGCTGGTGGGCTCCCTGCTGGTGACGTTGACGCTGCTTCCCGTGCTCTGTGCATGGCTGCTCCGTCGCGGCGTCCGCGAGCGCCGTAACGCCGCATTCGAATGGGTGCGCACCCTGTACGGGCGTGGACTCGACCGCTGCCTCGCGCGACCGTGGGTCACGACGATCGCGGCGACCGTGGTGTTTGCCGCCTCCATGCTGCTCATTCCGGCCATCGGCGCCGAGTTCATGCCCAAGCTGGATGAGGGTGCACTCTGGGTACGCGCGACGATGCCGTACACCATCTCCTTCGATGCGTCTTCGAAGATCGTGCCCCAGATTCGCGCCATTCTTAAATCATATCCCCAGGTGACGGACGTTGGCTCCGAGCACGGGCGCCCGGATGACGGAACAGACGCAACGGGATTCTTCAACGCGGAATTCTTCGTCGGCCTCAAGCCGTACGATGAATGGACCGGCCAGTATCGCACCAAGCCGGAACTCGTGGACGCCATCAGCAGGAGGCTGGAGACGTTCCCCGGCATCACGTTCAACTTCACCCAGCCCGCCGAGGACGCGGTGGATGAAGCCGAGACCGGACTGAAGGGCGCGCTGGACGTGAAGATCTTCGGACCGGATCTCACCGTGCTCCAGCACAAGGGACGGGACATCGAACGCGTGCTGCGCCATGTGCGCGGCATCACGAACGTCACGCTCGTACAGGAGCTGGGGCAGCCATCGCTCACCATCGACATCGACAGGGGTCGCATCGCGCGCTATGGCATCAACGCCGGCGATGTCAACGCGCTGATCGAGGCGGCAGTGGGTGGCGGCGTGGCCACGCAGGTGGCACAGGGTGAACGGCTCTACGATCTGGTCGTGCGCCTTCAGCCACAGTTCCGCGAGACGCCGGAGCAGATCGGCTCGATTCTCGTACCCGCGCCGGATGGCCGGCAAATCCCGCTGAAGGATCTCGCAACCATCCAGATTGCCAGCGGCGCGTCGTTCATCTACCGCGAGAACAATTCCCGATTCATCGGCATCCAGTTCTCAGTGGACGGGCGCGACCTGGCTGGAGCCGTGCAGGATGCACAGCGACAGGTTGCCAGCGCGGTGAAAGCGCCATCAGGGTATCGCGTCGTGTGGGGGGGCGAGTACTCGGAATACACCGCATCGCGCGCGCAGCTCCGCGTGATTCTGCCGCTCACGCTCTTCGTGATCTTCCTCCTGCTCTTCGCGCTGTACGACAACTTCAAGTTCCCCATGATCACCGTGGTGGGCGTCGTGCTGTCCGCACCGGTCGGGGGGCTGCTCGCGCTGCTGGCCACGGGCACGCCGTTTTCCGTGTCGTCCGGGATTGGATTTCTCGCGCTGTTCGGCGTCTCGGTGCAGACCGCGGTGGTATACATCTCCTACGCCAACGAATTGCGAAAAAGCGGCGTGGACATCATCACAGCGACTCGCGAGGCCGCGTTGCTGCGCTTGCGCCCGATCATGATGTCGGCGCTCGTGGCGGCGCTGGGCCTCCTGCCGGCGGCGCTGTCGCATGGTGTGGGATCTGACTCCCAGCGGCCCTTTGCGCTCGTCATTGTCGGCGGGCTGTTCTCGCAGCTCCTGATCAGCGTGTTTCTCGTACCCGCGCTGTACGCCCTCGTCGCCCGGCAGGGAGACAAACTGAACGTTTGACGCGCGGCTCGCGCAGGGAGCGCGCCTTCGGTACAATTGAAAGGATGCCCGTGACTGGGCATCCCGTACGCATCTTCCTGAATTCGACTGCAAACCGGACTTCGACTCAATGGCCACACAAACCAAGCCGCACCGCGAGGCGGCAGCACGCAAGGGTACCACAGGGCTGGAACAGCTCGGCCTTTCTCCGTCGGGAACGATCCACTGGAATCTGGTGGCGCCCGAGCTCGTTCAACTGGCGGCGCAACGCCAGGAAGGAACGCTGGCGGACATGGGCCCGTTCGTCGGCATCACGACGCCGCACACCGGGCGCTCACCCAGGGACAAGTTCGTCGTCCGCGAACCCGGCACCGAGGGTGACATCTGGTGGGGCAAGGTGAATCAACCGTTCGATCCCGCCAGGTTCGATCTGCTCCGTGCCGATGTGCAGGCCTATCTCGGTGCCCGGTCCGATCTCTTCGTGCAGGATTTGTGGGCGGGCGCCGACCCGCGCTACCGCCTCTCGGTGCGCTTCGTCTCGCCCAACGCCTGGCAGTCGCTGTTCGTGCGCAACATGTTCATCCGGCCGGAGCTCTCGGACCTCCCCACGTTCGTTCCCAACTTCAGCGTGTTGCACGCGCCGGAGTTCCAGGCAGACCCCGCGCGTCATGGCACGCGCACGGGCACGTTCATCGTCCTCAACTTCGCCAAACGGCAGATTCTCATTGGCGGCACGCGCTACGCCGGCGAACTCAAGAAGTCCATCTTCACGGTCATGAACTACTTCATGCCGCAGCAGGGCGTGCTCTCCATGCACTGCTCGGCCAATATCGGACCGGCCGGAGACACGGCACTGTTCTTCGGCCTGTCGGGCACGGGCAAGACCACGCTGTCGGCCGACCCTGAACGCATGCTCATTGGCGACGATGAACACGGGTGGAGCGATCAGGGCGTGTTCAATTTCGAAGGCGGTTGTTATGCCAAGGCGGTGAACCTGTCAGAGAAAGGAGAGCCGGACATCTACCGGACGACGCAGATGTTCGGCACCGTGTTCGAGAACGTCGTGCTCGATCCGAACTCGCGGCGCCCGGACTTCGCTGACATCTCGCTCACCGAGAACACGCGCGTCTCGTATCCGCTGCACTACATCCGCAACCATGTGCCCAGTGGACGCGGCGGCCATCCGCGCAACATCGTGCTGCTCACCGCGGATGCTTTCGGCGTACTCCCGCCGATTGCGCGCCTCACGCCGGACCAGGCGCTGTACTACTTCCTCTCGGGCTACACGGCGAAGGTAGCCGGCACCGAACGCGGCGTCACGGAACCGAAGGCGACCTTCAGCGCGTGCTTTGGCGATGTGTTTCTGGTGTGGCCGCCCACGAAGTATGCGGAAATGCTGGGCCAGCGCCTGCGCGAGCACGGCTCGCGCGTCTGGCTCGTGAACACCGGATGGACCGGCGGCCCCTATGGGGTGGGCTCGCGCATGAAGCTCGCCGACACTCGCACGATGGTGCGCGAGCTGCTCAAGGGGTCGCTCGACGACGCGCCGACGTTCACCGACGACATCTTCGGGCTCGCGGTGCCGAAGTCCGTGCCGGGCGTGAATCCGGCGGTCATGAACCCGCGTGGGACCTGGAGTGACCCCGCCGAGTACGAAGCGCAAGCCAGGAAGCTGGCCGAGATGTTCCGCAGGAACTTCGCGCAGTTGGCGGGACACGTGGACGAGCGCGTTCAGAACGCGGGACCGCGACTGGGCTAACGAGGCCCCGCCCCATCGCCCTTCCCCTCCCCGGGGAATGGGCAAACGGGAACAGGGAATCGTGGGAATGGGGAATCGGCCTCCCCATTCCCCATTCCCACCATTCCCCATTCCCGATTGCCGATTCCCAGGGGAGGGGTGGTGGGGAGAGGCCGATTGCCGATTCCCACGGGAAGGGTGGTTGCGGGGCGGCTGGGTGGCGGCAGGGCCGCCATCCGCTTCTCTTTCGTCATGCTCCCATCCGAGATCATTCGCGACCCGCTCTGGAACAACATTCGGGTCGATTCGGACGCGCTGCGGCTCGTCGACACGCCGGTCTTTCAACGGCTGCGCTACGTGCGACAGCTCGGACTCGCCTATCTGGTGTACCCGGGCGCGACGCACACCCGATTCGAACATGCGCTGGGCACGTACCATCTGGCGCGCCGTACACTCGGCCTTCTTGCCGAGCGCGGTGATCTGGACGGGATCGCGGCCGACGAACCGGCCGTCGTTCGCGCCGCTGCCCTGCTCCACGACGTGGGACACTATCCCTTCTCGCACGCGCTCGAGGAAATCGGCGCGCTGCACCACGAGGAAGTGGCGCGCGCGCTCGTCACCGAGGGAGCCGCCGCCACTGCCCTGCGCGAGCTGATCGCGCCGGACGCGCCCGAGCGCGTGTACAAGCTCATTTGCGGCGACAGCGGGAGTCCGCTGCAGGGCCTCATTTCTGGATCACTCGACCTCGACAAGATCGAGTACCTCAAGCGCGACGCGCTCATGTGCGGCGTGCCCTACGGCGAGATCGACGTCGACCGCCTGCTCAACGCGCTCACCGTGGTGAGCGACCCGCGCACCGGTGGACCAACCGTCGGCGTGAACGAGAAGGGACTCTCCGCGCTCGAGTCGCTGCTGTTCGCCAAGTACCAGATGTACCGCAACGTCTACTGGCACCACGCCGTACGCAGCGCCACGGCGATGTACAAGCGTCTCGTGGACGACGCGCTGCGCGGTGGCGCGCTGAGTGAACGCGCGCTGGCCTCGTTCACGGACGAAGGACTGCTGCACACGCTCGAAGGCTCGTTCGGCCGGTCGTCGCTGCTCACCGCACTGCGCGAACGTCGCCTGTACAAGCGGGCGTACGAATGCGTGGCCGAGGAGCTGCCACAGGATGGAGACTGGATCGCGGAAGACCCCGAGCGATCGCGCGCGGTGGAAGATGAACTGGCCGCCGAGCTCGAGCTCGAGCCGGGCGGGCTGCTGCTGGATTTCCCGGTGAAGCCCCAGATGCTGGGACTCGACATTCCCGTCCAGCAACGCGACGGGAGCGTCCGAAGACTCACGATGGACGGCTGGCCCGGCGCGATCAATCTGCCGCTCCTGAGCGAGCAACTGTATCGCACCGCGCGCGTCTTTCGGGTGTTCGTCGCTCGACCCGTCACGTTGCGGCCGGGGCGCGTGCTGGCGCTGATGCGCCAGGGCTAGCCGCGCGGCCGCACCACGGAGTCGCTACTCGCCGAGTGCCTTGCGCTCCCGTCCGCGCGCTTCGGCGAGCTGACGCGCGATACCGCGATAGAATCCGGCGTCATCGCCGCGTCCCTGCGATTCCAGCGCGAGCGCGGCCAGCTCGAGCGCGTAGAGAATGTTTCCGAGATAGAGCTCGGCAAGCGCGCCGACGGACTGCTCCGGCATGTCAGCCGTTCGCGTCCTCGCCGGCGTTGGGCGGCGCGTCGCCATCATCGTCCACGGACTGCACGCGCACCACGATGGCCGTGATGTTGTCCAGGCCACCGCGACCATTGGCCTCCGAGATGAGTGCGTCCACGATGCGCTGGACCGTGGCGCGCGACATGAGCAGTTGCTGCAGCCGGCGGTCGTCCACCATGCCCGTGAGGCCATCGCTGGCCACCAGGTACGTGTCGCCCCGCTTGACCTCGCCCGCGTAGAGATCCGGCTGCACGTCGCCAGACGCGCCCACGCAGCGCGTGATGACGTTTGAATACGGGTGATAACGCGCCTGCTCCGGCGTGAGCACCCCGGCGTCCACCTGCTCCTGCACGTAGGAGTGATCCTTGGTGAGCTGCCGGAGGGCCCCATCGCGGAGCAGATAGACACGCGAATCGCCAACGTGTCCGATGAGATAGCGGCCGCCATGCAGCATCAGCACCGACGCGGTGGTCCCCATTCCCTGCTTGTCGGACTCCAGCAGCGTCCGTTCGTAGATCGCCACGTTGGCGTGACGCAACGAGTCGGCAATCCGCTCGCGCGCGTCATCGCCGGTGTCGGTGACACGCGAGAGCTCCGACGAGACGATCCGCACGGCCATGTCGCTGGCCACTTCTCCGGCAGCGTGGCCCCCCATGCCATCGGCGACGACGAAGAGCCCCGCGCGCGAGTCCGCGAAGAGGCTGTCCTCGTTGCCCGACCGGATCATCCCGGTATTGGTGGCCTGCCCAAAATCGAGCCGCACAAGCTATTCAAAAAAGGGGAAACGCGGACTGAAGACGCGTCATCGTGACGGCTTCGCGAAGATCTACGCATGAGGACGCCCGGGTGTTTCCGTACGAGCCGGCGCCGCTCAGCATGTTGAAATGATACAGGAAGCAACGCACGAAGCTATGGCGGCCCCTATCGACAGGCAAGCGGCGCCCACCAGCCTTCTCGTTCCCATCTGCATCTCCAATCGTACATCATCCATCATGCCATTGTGGCTTCACTGGATCATTCTCGGTCTCGTTGCCGGCGCCCTCGCCAAGTTCATCATGCCCGGCCGCGACCCTGCCGGCTGCCTGGTGACGATCGCGCTTGGCGCCGCCGGCGCGTTCATTGGCGGCTGGGCAGGCGTGCTGCTGGGCTGGGGGCGTGTCAGCCAGACCGGATTCGACCTGCGCTCCGTCGGACTCGCCACCCTCGGCGCCACCCTGCTGCTCGTGGCCGGCCGCATCGTCGTGCGCCGGAGGTGACACCAGCCGGCTATCGGTGTTTCTACGGGGTGAGACGCGCTATCTTTGGTGGCAATGAAGTCGCACATCGTCATCCGGGGCGCGCGCCAGCACAATCTCGCGGGGTTCGATCTCGAAATCCCCCGCCGGGCCTACACCGTCGTCACCGGACCGTCCGGGTCCGGCAAGTCGTCGCTCGCTTTCGACACCATCTACGCGGAGGGACAGCGCCGCTACGTGGAGTCGCTCTCGGCATATGCGCGGCAGTTCCTGGAGCGCATTGAGAAGCCCGCGGTCGACTTCATCGATGGTCTCTCGCCCGCTGTGGCCATCGAGCAGCGCAACCCCGTGCGATCCTCCCGATCCACCGTGGGCACGGCGACGGAGATCTCCGATTTCCTGCGCCTGCTCTGGGCGCGCGTTGGCCACACCGTGTGTCCCGTGTGTGGTCGTGAGATGCATCCGGACACGGTGCAGTCCGCGACCGACGCGGTGCTCGCACTCGGGGCCGGCACGCGTTTCTCCGTGTGCTTCCCGCTGCGACTGAGTCAAGCGGTCACGCACGACGCCGTCGTGTCCAGTCTGCGCGAACAAGGCTTCCTGCGCGTGTCCGCGGATGGCGTCGTGTACCACCTCGATGATCTCGGTGGCGGTACACCGGATCTCACGCGCGCAACGGAGCTGCTCGTCGTCGTGGACCGCCTCGTCGCGGGAGCGGATGCCGCTCGCCGGCTGACCGACGCGGTCAGCACGGCCTTCGCGGAAGGCGATGGGGAGTGCGTCATCCTGCTGCAGCCTGCGCCGAACGGTGAGACCGCGGCCACCAGGAGCCGCCTCCGCTTCACCGAGCGCTTCGAGTGCCCCTACGATGGCACGCGGGCGCCCGTGCCGACGCCGCAGCTCTTCAGCTTCAACAATCCGCGTGGCGCCTGCCCCACCTGCAACGGATTCGGGGCAACGCTGGAATACGATGCAGCGCTCATCGTTCCGCACCCGGAGCACTCACTGCGTGATGGCGCGATCGATCCCTGGACGAAACCACGCTACGAGGGGCGCCGCAGAACGCTGGCCGAATTCGCCAAGGCACGCGGCATTGCCATGGACATACCCTGGAACGCACTCGCGGCGCATGACCGGGAGCTGCTGCTCACGGCGCGCACGCGATCCTACAAGGGGATTCTTCCCTTCCTCGGGGATCTCGAGGAGAAGCGCTACAAGCAGTACATCCGTGTGTTCCTGAGACAGTATCAGAGCGCTCGGGAATGCCCCGCGTGCCATGGTGCGCGACTGCAGCCGGACGCACTGAACGTGCGCATCGCGTCGCGCACGATTGCGGAGATCAGCCAGTTGCCGGTGGACGAGCTCGCGCCGTGGCTCGAGACCGTGCCACTCACCCCATTCGAGCAGCGGATCGCCAGGCACATCCTCGGCGAGGCCCGCGGCCGTACGCGTTTCCTCGTGGACGTGGGCCTCGGCTATCTCGCGCTGGACCGCGCCACGCGCACGCTCTCCGGCGGAGAGGCACAGCGCATTGCGCTCGCCAATTCGCTCGGCGCGCACCTGGTGGACACGCTCTACGTGCTCGACGAACCATCCATCGGGCTGCATCCGCGCGACGTCAGCCGGCTGCTGGCGCTGCTCCACCGCCTGCGCGATGCGGGGAATACGGTGCTGGTCGTGGAGCACGATCTCGAAGCCATCCGCGCGGCGGATTACATGGTGGAGCTGGGACCGGCGAGCGGCGAGCATGGCGGACAGCTCGTGTTCGCGGGACCGGCGGCGCTCGCGGAATCGAGCCCGCTCACCGGCGCCTATCTCAGCGGCGCGAAAAGCATCCCGATACCCGAGGAGCGGCGCCCGCTCGGACCGCGCTGGCTCACCCTGACCAACGCGCGTGCCCACAATCTGCGCGGCGTGGACGTGCGGATTCCACTGGGAGCCATGACCGTCGTGACCGGAGTGTCCGGCTCCGGCAAGAGCACGCTCGTGCACGACGTCCTGTATCGCGCGCTGGAGATGCACCTGCACGGCGACCACACCGCCAAACAGCACCTCGGTGAACCGGTCGGCGCATGCGACGCCGTTGAAGGATGGCAGACGCTGGATGACGTGGTACTCGTGGACCAGAGCCCGATCGGTCGCACGGCGCGCTCCAATCCGGTGACGTACGTGAAGGCGTTCGACGAGATCCGCCGCATCTTCGCGGCGCAGCCGCTCGCGCGCAAGCGACGCTACACCGCGGGCACCTTCAGCTTCAACGTCCCGGGCGGACGGTGTGAAAGCTGTGAGGGCGCGGGTCACCTCGCGGTGGAAATGGTCTTCATGGCGGACGTGTTCGTTCCCTGCGACGAATGCGGCGGCAAGCGCTTCAAGCCCGAGGTACTGGAGGTCACCGTGAATGGCCGGAGCATTCACGACGTGCTGAATCTCACCGTTGACGAAGCCATTCGCTTCTTCCTGCGCGAGGAGAAGCTCGGGCAGGCACTCTGGCAGGTCCAGCAGGTGGGCCTTGGCTATCTGCGACTGGGCCAGCCCGCGCCCACACTCTCGGGTGGCGAAGCGCAGCGGCTGAAGATCGCGCGAGAGCTGGCGACCTCCAGTCGCAGCGCGGGGCGGCGCATGTACATCATGGACGAACCTACGACCGGTCTGCATCTCGACGATGTGCGCAAGCTCGCCCGCGTGCTGGACCGGCTCGTCGAGCACGGCCACACGCTCGTGATCATCGAACACCATCTCGACGTGATCAAACTGGCGGACTGGGTGATCGACCTGGGGCCGGAAGCGGGCGCCGGCGGGGGCGAGGTCGTCGCGGCCGGCCGGCCCGAAGACATCGCCCGCGTGACCGCATCACATACCGGGCAGTGGCTACGCACGGTGCTGCCGGGTCGCGCGGCCGCACTCACGCGCGCGTCATGACGATTGCTTGACCCCCGTTCGCGCCCGGTCTAAGTTTCATTGTTATTCCCGAGTAGCTCAGATGGTAGAGCAGGTGACTGTTAATCACCGGGTCGGGGGTTCGAGTCCCTCCTCGGGAGCTTTACCAGGATTGCATGAGGCCCTCAGAAAGCGGCGTTCGCTTCCTGAGGGTCTTACGTCATCTGCTCGTGTCCGACCTCGCGTACGCGTGAGACCCTCTGCGGCGCCCCGGCGCCGGCCTCACGATCCGCGACTACGAGATCGTGCGCTGCTTGACCAGAATGATGGCCTCGGAATTCCTCAGCCGTACGCTTGTCACGGCGGCGCCGAGCGTGCCATCGCCGTGCAGCGGCAGCCAGCTCTCGCCGGCCGGCAGGGAGACACTCACCGCGGTATTGTCGAGGTACGTCTGCGCCCCCCAACCACGCTGCATGCGCAGCAGCACGAGCGCGCGATCGAAGTCACGCGCGTAGATCGTATACGCCTGCCCCGTTGGGTCCGTGCCCTGGAGCATGATGCTGCGCGCCCCGGTGGGGTGCCCGATGTTGGCCTCCTGCGCCTTCAGCCAGAGCGACGAGTACGGCAGAGTCCACAGGTTCACGAGCTGCAGCGCGAGATGGTCCGGCGACGAGGGGACCACCATGTAGTAGCTCGACAGCTCCCACATTTTCAGTCGCTCGTACGTCGATGTTGAATTGCCCGCCGGATACCGCGGCGCCAGGATGACGGCGTCCGGGTATTCGTACGCATTCACGAAGTCCACGAATATGCCGGCGGCGAGCAGCTTGTCGACCCACGTCCACTGGTCGGGCATGCCGGAATGGAGCGGATTGTTCGCCTTCTCCAGATGCACCGCGCCCGCCGCGACCAGATCGGCGAAGTCCGCGCTGGTGGTGTAGCCCGCGGCGTTGAGCATGAGGACCTTGAAGCCCACCGCCTGCTTCACCGCGGCGACCAGTCCCGCGTACGCGGTCATGTACGATGCCGCATCGGGGAACTCGGCCGCGTTGCCGACGCGCGATCCGATGTCGCCCGATCCCGATTCATCCACGAACACGCCCGAATGCCCCGATACGACGCGCGCGTAGCGGTCCGCCGTGTAGGCGCGAGCACCGGGATCGGCGGCGTTGATGATCCAGCGCGACGAGTCCCAGATGTGCACCACCAGCCGGTTCGCCGAGTCGGGTGTCACGCCGCGCACGTGCAGCCAGGCGTTCTCCAGACGGTACTCGGGGTGTGCCGCGTACCACTGAACCATGTCGCCGTAGTATGCGCCCGTGATGTTCACACTCACGGCGCCCGGAATCTGCGTGGTCCAGAGCAGCGTGTACGGATACTGCTGCACGGTGGCGTTCGCCGCTGTCCACGCCGTTCCGTCCCCGGACATCGCGAAATCGTAATGCTGTCCGGCCCATGCGCGCTCGGTGGGCGTCCAGTTGTAATAGAAATCCGTCATCATCGTGCGGATGTGCTGCCAGTGCGGCGACGTCGCGCTGTAGCCGCTGAAGAGCGATCCGGTGGCGGGTGGCGGTTGCGCCGGGCTCGCGGTGGGCGGCGCTGACGATGGTGGCGACGGCGTCGCGGGAGCCGGCGCCGACACGGTGACGGCTGACGTGCCCTTTCCGGTTCCGCTCTGGGCCGTGATGGTGGCCGACCCGGCGGCGACGGCGGTGACGAGTCCGCTCGGTGATACCGTGGCGACCTTCGTGTTCGACGAGAGCCACGTGATCGTGGGCTTGGACACCGTGCCGCCGCTGGACAGTTTCACCGTGGCGCTGAGCTGTTTGGTGGCGGCAGCGGCGAGCGTGACCGATGTGGGCGAGACGGAGACGGAGACCGTCGGTGGCGGGGCCGCGGTGACCTGCACTTCCGCATACGCGCCCTGTGCGGCGGATGAGACCAGGATCTTGGCGCGTCCGGGCTTCCGCCCCGTCACCACACCCTTGTCCGACACGACCGCGACGGTCGTGTCGGATGATTTCCACTGGGCTGGCGCGACATCGAGCTGCTCGCGCGATTCATCCTGGAACTGGACATCGAGCGTGACCTTGGCCCCGCTCCGGATCGCGGCAGTCGCTGGCGACACGACCACCCACTTGACGCGGGACGCGTCCGGCGAGGGGCTGTGCAGCTCGGTGGGCGAGGACATGCTGTCCACGCAGGCGGTAATCGCCAGAATACCGGTGGCGATGGCGAACAGTCGGAGGGGATCGGTGAGATGCATGCGGCGGCTCTCGGCTGATGGTCCCTTCGGCGGCCCGACGAGCATGGCGCGCGTTCGCGTGCGGTAGCCTCGTGGCTTTGCGGCCTCGCCTTTCGACGAGTGTGCCTTTGTCGCAAGGGCAACGGCCCAGAGCGATCATGCCGGAAAATCTGCGCAGATCGGTGCGTAGGGTGGACGACCTGAGGTGAAGCGAGTCACGCGTTGCGCGTGAATGAAACGAAGGACGAACCGGAGTGGAACATACTGTGACTAGCGCGCCCGTATCGGTTGCAAATATTATTCCAGATCCTTGCCTCATCTGAGATGCGTGTGCGCCGAGAACACTCCAGTATTACGACTTCTTCATCTGAGTCGGCAACGGAACAACCACTGGTCGGTGTGATCATGGGAAGCCGGAGCGATCTCGACCAGCTCGCACCGGCCACCGAGCTGCTGAGCGAGCTCGCCATTCCGCATGAAGTGCGCATTGTCTCCGCGCATCGCACGCCCGACTGGATGGCGAAGTACGCGACGCAGGCGGAAGCGCGCGGCATCCAGGTGATCATCGCGGCCGCGGGCGGTGCGGCGCATCTGCCAGGCATGGTGGCAGCCCACACCATCCTGCCCGTACTCGGTGTGCCGGTGCCGGCCACCGTCCTCAACGGACTCGATGCACTACTCTCGATCGTGCAGATGCCCAAGGGCGTCCCGGTCGGAACGCTCGCCATTGGAAAGCCCGGCGCCGCGAACGCCGCCATTCTCGCCGCCGCCATCATTGGCCTCTCCCGCAGTGATGTGCGCGAGCGGCTGCGCTCCTGGCGCGCGGCGCGGACGCAGGACGTCCTGGACAGCGAGGGCGAGCGTTGACCGCGGTGCTGCCGGGTGGCACGATCGGCATTCTTGGTGGCGGACAACTCGGTCGCATGATGACGCTGGCCGCGCGCACGCTCGGCTATCACGTCATCGTGCTGGATCCGGATGCCCACTGCGCCGCCAGCGCCGTGGCGGACCGCGTGATCGCCGCGCGCTTCGATGACTGTGCGGCCGCCGCCGAGCTGGCCCGCGCAGCCGACGTCGTCACCATTGAAATCGAGAAGATTGCGCGTCCCGCGCTCGAGGCAGCGGCCGCGCACGCCCCGCTCCGCCCCGGCGCGCACGTGTTGCACGTGGTGCAGGATCGGGCGCGGCAGAAGGAGTGGCTGGTGACACACGGGTTCCCGGTGGGCCCGTACTGGAGCGTGACCTCCCAGGACGAGCTCGAAGTTGCCATGCGCGAAGCGGGGGACGGCGCGTTCGTGAAATCCTGCACGGGCGGCTATGACGGGCGTGGCCAGTTGCGTGCCGGCCCAGCGGTGCAGGCATCGGAAGCATGGCGCGCCCTTGGCTCTGCGCCGTGCGTGGTGGAACGCGCGCTGGAGCTGGACAAGGAACTCTCCGTGCTGGTCGCGCGGCGGCCCGGTGGTGAGACCGCGGTGTACGCGCCCTCGCGCAATCATCACGAACACGGGGTGCTCGACTGGGCGGTGATTCCGGCCACGGTTCCCGATGCGGTGGCCGAGCGCGCCGCCACGATCGCACGCGGCATCGCCGAATCACTGGATGTCGCGGGGCTGCTCGTGGCCGAGCTCTTTCTCACGCGTGATGGCACGTTGACCGTGAACGAGCTCGCTCCGCGCCCGCACAACAGCTTCCATCACACGGAGCTCACCGTCCTCACGAGCCAGTTCGAGCAGGCCGTTCGAGCAGTCTGCGATCTGCCGCTCGGAGCCACGGATGTCGTGCAACCGGCGGCAATCGCCAATCTGTTCGGCGATCTCTGGCTGCACGAGGCATCGCCGCGATGGGAGGCCGCACTCGGAATGCCGGGCATCCGGATTCATCTTTACGGCAAGGCACCGCGCCCCGGCCGCAAGATGGGGCACCTGGGCGCGGTCGGCACCACGGCCGCCGACGCGGTCGCACGGGCGCGCGAGGCGCGCGCGCTCCTTCTTCCAGAACCACACCGAACCCCGAGAGACTCATGAAGCCCATGCTCTCCATCGCCGCACTGCTCGCCTGCGCTGCCGCCGGATGCACCCGGGTGGTCCGGGTGCAGGAACCCGGACCAGGACAGCAGTCGGCGCGAGCGGAACTGCACAACGTATCCGGGCAGAGCGTCGGTGTCGCCACGCTCAGACAGACGCCGCATGGCGTGCTCATCTCGGCGCAGCTTTCCAATTTGCCGCCAGGCACGCACGCCTTTCACATCCACGCCGTGGGGCTCTGCCAGCCGCCGTTCACCACGGCGGGGCCGCATCTCAATCCGCTGCAGCGCCAGCACGGGATGGACAACCCGGCCGGCATGCACCAGGGCGATCTGCCCAACCTCTACGTGCCCGAGAGTGGCAGCGCGCGCATTGACGTGCTGGTCCCCGATGCATCGCTCACCACGGGCACCAGTCCAATTCTCGATGCGGATGGCGCGGCGCTCGTGATTCACGCCGGTGCCGATGATTACTACACGGATCCGGCGGGCAATGCCGGGTCCCGCATCGCCTGTGGAGTGATCAGCCGGTAACTGCGCGCGGGGCGGTGCTGGCAGCGAGCGCGTCGCGACACTGACGCACGATCACGGCCGCCGGCTCCACCTCGTGGATGGTGGCCACGCTCTTGCCCGCCTGCCAGAAATCGTCGCCCGATTCGTCGAGTGCCGAACGCTTGAGGCGCCACAGCGATCGGAGTGCGTAGGCGGTCCGCATCCAGTGCCTGGTCCGCCTGCCGCGCAACAGCCGGCGGGCGAGCGGGCCGGCACGCGTGCCCATGCGCTCAATGTACGGCGTGCGAATCACGGACACCGGCACGCCCGTAATGCGCTCGGTGAGCACGATGTCGCGCTCCTGCGCCCGGAGAATCGCGCGCTTGTACGCCTGGGACGCGTGGCACTCGGTGGTGGCGATGAAGCGCGTACCCATCTGTACACCCGCGTAGCCCGACTCCATCGCGCGCACGAACCCGGCGGCGTCACCAACGCCGCCCGCGCAGATGAGCGGAACAGCCAAGTCGGACAACTCGGCATGCAGTGCCGCGGCGCTCTCGGGACCCGCGTGCCCACCGGCGCGGTTGTTCACCGCGATGAGCCCGTGTACGCCTCCATCGAGTCCCTTGAGCGCCCATTTCCGTTCCGTCACATCGTGATAGACAATGCCGCCGGATGAGGCCACGCGATCCACGACCCAGCGCGGATTCCCCAGCGACGTAATGAAAAAGCGAATTCCTTCTTCGAGCGCCACGTCGATCCAGCGCACCATGCGTTCGTGATAGTACTTCGACGATCGCTCAATGAGCGCGTTCATGCCGATGGGTCGCGCCGTGAGTGTCCGGATCAGTCGCAGACCTTCCCGAAACTCGTGTCCATGCACGTAGGTGAGCGACACGGGTTGGACGATGCCGATGCCGCCGGCTTCGGAGACCGCGGCCACGAGCTCGGGATTGCTGCATGGATACATGGCGCCACAAATGAGCGGCACGTCAATGCCGGCCGCGCGCGTGAATGGCGTGTCGAGCGCGGCGTAGGTCATGACGCAGACACCGGGGCCGGCGCCGTACCCGGGCTGAGCTGCCAGCGCGCCGTGGCTCGTGCCACGATGGCGCCGCTTGCGTCGGTGATGACCGCCTCGCACGTCTCCTCGCGGGGTTCGTCTGACTCAACTCGCGGCGCCGATGATTCCGCGACCAGCGTGCCGCGCGCCTTCTTCACGTAGTCGATGGAGAGGCCGGTCACGATACCACGGACGCCGTCCGGCAGGCCGGACAGCATCGCCAGCCCGCTGCTCACTTCCGCCAGATTCATGAGTGCAATAGCGTGGATGGAGCTGAGGTGGTTGCGTACGCGCCGGCGATCATGCATGCACACGCGCGCATAACCCGGGCGCAATTCCTGAACGAGCGGACGGATCGTTCCGGTGTACGGCACGGAGAAGCCCAGCAGGCGGCTGAACAGCCACTTGCCGCCCGGAATGCCCTCGAGCGCCGCCCACTGCGCACGCAGTCGCGCGCCGGGAGATGCCGGCGATGTCACGATTGCTCAGCTCCCGATCGCATCGAGAATCCGGCGCGCGATCTCGCCGTACTTCCTGTCGAAATGGTGTCCACCCGGCAGACCGATGACGGTCGCCGTGCCGGACTGCAGCCGCGGACAGGCACTGTCCGTCTCATCGTCTCCATACACGCAGAGCACGGTGGGCCCATGGATCCTCTCGATTTCCGGCACGGTCATCAGATCATCGTTCCGCCTGTGGTTGGAGATGAGATCGACAAGGTGAAACCTGAAATTCGCATTCACGGCGGGTGCGAGCAGCGCCACGACGCGGGTCTGCGCCAGCAGCTCCGCCGGCAACCGGGTCACCAGGAACGGCAGCACATTCGCGCCGCGTGAATAGCCCACGAGCACCACCGAGCGCGTCGCCAGCGAGCCCTCGTAGTGCCGGATGATGCGGTCGAGATCCTGCGCGGCACCGTCAGGGGTGCGCTGCGAGCCGAAGTACTCACGGGAGTTGACGGCGACCACCAGCGCGCCGTGCGCCGACAGCGAATCGCTGAGTTCCTTGTCGATTGCCGCCCACCCGCCATCCCCGGTGAACAGGACGGCGAGCCGTTGCGCGGGAGCGCTCGTGGCGGGCACCACCTTGAGCGGGAGATTGCCGAGCGAGTCGGCGGTCAACGGTGGTGCGGACAGCAGCAGGAGCACAAGGTGCAGCGCGAGCATGAGTGCATTCGTAGAGAGGGTGGACTACCATTCGGCGTGTCGCCAGCACAAGATAAGCGAAGCGCGGCGCGACCTGATGCGCCCACTACCCCGCCGGAGGATCGATGTCAGCCCCTCACTCGGTCATCATCGACGAGCTCGATCGCGACGAGATTGTCGCGCTGCTGTCCCGCAACCATGTCGGGCGCATTGCCTTTTCCATGCATGACCGCGTGGACATACAGCCCATCCACTACGTGTACTCGGATGGCTGGCTCTACGGACGCACCTCGCACGGCGCGAAGTTCGCCACGCTCATGAAGAATCGCTGGGTCGCGTTCGAGGTGGACGAGGTCACCGCGCTGTTCGACTGGACCAGTGCCGTAGTACACGGAGCGGTGTACCTCCTGGCACCCGACGAGATCTCGCCCGCCGCGCACCACTCCTGGGCGCGAGCCGTGGATCTCCTCCGGCGGCTGGTGCCGGGGTCGCTCGGCGCCAATGATCCGGTGCCGGAGCGCGACGTGGTCTTTCGCGTTGCGGTGCAGGAGGCCACCGGACGCCGGTCCCGCGCTACGCCGTCAGGGCGACGCTGACGGCGGAATCACCAGCGAGACGTGGTCGCCCGGCAGCACCGAGATATCGTCGCTCACCGGCCGGCTCGATCCTCCAATCGGGTCAGCCATAAAGCGCATCTCGCGCGCACCACCCACGAGATCCGGCGGGATGGTGAAGGTGGCGCTCGAGTTGCCTGTCACCGTCCCCAATCGCACGCGCCGTCCCTCCGACAGCACGAAGATGTTCATGTCCGCGAAGCCCTGATTCTCGACTTTGAGGAGGGTGGGCCCCGTCCGCTCTGTCCCGCTGTTCGGCTTCTGCTGGGAATGCGCGCACGCCAGTGTCGCGGAGAGCAGAAGAACTGGAATCACACGTGTGATGAGATGCATAGTCGATTTGGGCTGCTGGCTGCCACCGCGCAACCAGTTCAGACTCCTCCATACCATTCGTATCCCTGATCGCTCCAGTACCCGCCATTGCGCTCAGGAAGGAAGAGAATCTTCGTCAGATACTTCGTACACTTGTAACCGAGCTTCACCGGCGAATTGATCCGCGCAGGCGCACCGTGCGGCACTCCGAGATAGTGGCCGTCCATCCCGTAGGCGACGATGGTCTGCGGGTGCATCGCGCTCTCCAGATCCCAGCTTTCGTGGTACCCCTTGTCGAACGACTGGAAGTCCACGTAGCGCGCATCCGGACGAAGGCCCGCCAGCCGGGCCAGCTCGCTCACGCGCACCCCTGTCCACTGCGCCACCGCGGTCCACCCCTCCACACAGTAGTGGTCCACTCGCTGCGTAATGCTCCGCAGGCGCGTGAGATCCTCCATCGAGAGCGTGAACGGGTGCTGCACCGCACCGCCAATGTCGAGCGTCCACTTGCCGCGAACGGCGTCGTTCCACACCGGCACAGAATCCGAGATGAAGTACTGCGGGAAGGCCTTCCCCGCATCGCGAGCGCCGGCGGATGCCCTGTCCATTGAGGTGTGACGGAACAGGCCTCGCTCCACCTTCTCATTGAAGCGCTCGGCGCTGCGCAGCAGCGGCTGAGCAGCGCGCGGCCCTTCGGAATCGCACGCAGCCAGATAGGCAGCCGGTAGCCAGAGGCCACCCGTGATGATGAATCGCCGGCGGTTCATGGAGACGATGCGTTGGTGGGAGAGGCCTCTTCAGCCGAGTCGCCGCCGGCTGTCGGGACGGCGCCGATGGTGGCATCCGCGCCGACCGGCGCCGCGCCACCCGCTCCATCTGTCGCCGCCTGCTCCCGTGCCCGCGGAAAGAGATGATAGAATGGCCGCGCGTTGCGCTCTTCGGGAGACAGTGCGGAATTGTAGTTGCCCGTGATCATGGACGGAATGGAATACGGGTCCACGGCGAACACCATGAAGACGTGGGCCAGGGCGAGCACCACCAGCACGACCATCGCCAGGAAGTGCCAGTAGCGTGCCCACACGAAACCACCCAGGATCCCCGTGAGCGCGGCCAGCTGCACCGGCTTCCAGATCGCGAGTCCGGTGAGAACGGCGAGAATGCCGAAGATCGGCAGCGCAAAATAGGTCAGCTTCTGCAGAACGTTGTGCTTTCCCTGTCTCGGGTGATCCGGCCGGATGAACAAATAGTAGCGGATCATCTGCCAGGCGTCGCGCACGTCGCCACGCCGCGGCACCAGGTCACGCCACTCGCCGTGCAGGTAGATGAATCCCAGATAGATCAGCCCGTTGATCACCAGCGCCCACATGGCCGCGAAGTGCCAGTTGCGCGCGCCAGCCAGCCAGCCACCAAAGGTGAGCCAGCCGGGAATGGCCTTGTGCGCGAATGGATAGCAGCAGAAGCTCTCGCCCCGACGGGCGAACGCCGGATAGGCGTTGAAGATCTCGAGCCCGCTCCCCACCATGATCACGAACGCGATCACGTTCACCCAGTGCGTCGTACGGACTATCCAATGGTGCCGTTTGGCCATGCCCTCTCCCCCGAGTGTCAACATGCCGGCGCTTGTTGATTGCATACCCCCACCGCCCCAGAAATGTTGAGCCCAGCACGCCGCGGCGCTACATCGCGAAGTCGAACGTTATGCGATATTGAAAGGCGGCCGCCGCGCAGTTCAGTTCCAGACCTCCACACATCCATGCCGATCCTTCCGCTGTACGGTCACCATGCGCTCCGCGAGCGGCTCCGCAAGACGGTTGCGCGTGGCGCGCTGCCGTCGAGCCTGCTCCTGCAGGGACCGCACGGAGTTGGCAAGCAGCGCCTGGCGCTCTGGCTGGCGCAACTGCTCGTGTGCACGGGAAGCGGCCAACATCCCTGCGACGCGTGCGTTTCCTGTCGCTACGCGCGGGCACTCGGGCACCCGGACGTGCGCTGGTTCTTCCCGAGGCCGCGATTGTCGGATGGCGACGCGTCCGTCGACAACATTCTGGCGGACTACGCCGACGCTATCATCGAACGCGAGAAGGCTGGCGGCATCTATCCGCCACCGAGCGGGCTCGAAGGAATCTTCGTCGGCGCGATTCACGCCGTCGTCCGGCTCGCGACGCTGGCGCCCGCGCTCGGTACGCGCACCGTCTTTGTCCTGGGCGACGCCGAGCGCATGGTTCCGCAGGAGGGCTCCGAATTCGCCGCTAATGCGCTGCTCAAACTGCTCGAGGAGCCGCGGCAGGATACCACAATAATTCTCACCTCGAGTGAGCCTGGCTCATTACTTCCCACCATCCGGTCGCGGGTGGTTTCGGTGCGAGTCCCCCTCCTTCCCGATGCGGACGCGCAACAATTTCTGGAGGACCCGATCGTACAGGTTGCGCTGGATGCGCATGGCGTTCCAGGGAAAACCGCTGACCGTGTCCGCGCGGCCGGCGGAGCGCCGGGAACACTGTTCGGTGCCGCAGCCGCCGGGGAGGCGGCTGCGGCCGCCGCCCGGCTGCTGCAATCGGCGCGCGCGGAACGTGATGAACAAGCGCGCGCGGTGCTGGCCATGGGCGGAGCCGGTGCCCGTGGCTTCTTCAGCGATGTTCTCGACGCGCTTGCCGTAATATTGCTTGCCCGCCAGCGCGCCAGCGTGGACGCGGGAAATGATCGGGCGGCAGTCAGCGCCGCCAGGGCGATTGGCATGGTGGAGGAGGCGCGCATGCACGCTACCGGGAACGTGAACCCTCAACTGCTCGGAGCCGCACTGCTGCGGCACCTGAAGGAGTTCGGCGTATGACTGGCATGAGTCATGTATCTGCAGAGGGAGACGCACGCATGGTGGATGTCACCGGCAAGGAGGTGACAAATCGTATGGCGCGGGCGAGTGGCTGCATCCGAATGAAACCCGAAACGCTTGCCTGCATTCGCGGTAACGAACTGAGCAAAGGGAACGTCATATCTGTAGCGAAAGTAGCCGGGGTTCTGGCGGCCAAGCGGACGGCGGAGTTAATTCCGCTCTGCCATCCGCTCCCGCTCACCGACGTTCAGGTGCAGTTGATCCCGGAGGAATCGCTCCCCGGCCTGCGGTGCGAGGCCACAGCCCGGACAGTCGGGCGAACAGGGGTGGAAATGGAGGCGATCACGGCAGTTGCAGTAAGCCTGATCACGGTGTACGACATGGCGAAGTCGATAGATAAGGGCATGTCAATTACCGACATATGCTTGCTGGAGAAGTCAGGAGGCAGGTCTGGAAATTGGAGGCGCGGGTAGCGCCGCCCTCCGTGCGGAGTCAACTGAAGCAGCGGGGCCAAACAGCCCCGTTTGCTTATAGGATATCCTGCAGGGGAGGATTCGCTATTGCAGAGCGCACAGCAGAGCTACTCTCATCGAGGCGATCGCCTCAGACGGATGGACCGGCTTCGGAAGGTCGGGCTGGTCGTGGTGTTCCTGGGTGCCGTCGCTCTCATTCCACGGGAGCAGCCCCGGGATGCAGAAGCATCGGAGGGCTCGAGTTTCAGTTTCGGGTCGTCGAGCCAGAACCGGAAGTTGCGGGCTGAGCTGGATGCCACCAAGGGCGCGCTGGAGCTGGCGAACGC
The DNA here is from genome assembly GCA_050733555.1 of Gemmatimonadaceae bacterium. GTDB lineage: Bacteria > Gemmatimonadota > Gemmatimonadetes > Gemmatimonadales > Gemmatimonadaceae > JADGGM01. Next base: position 33,859 of record JBOHTE010000858.1, read on the forward strand.
CCAGCTCACTCGGGCGCGCACGATCATGGACTACTCGACCCGCTACAAGGTGGGCGCCGATCTGGCCGGTTCCGTGTACGACATTGCCGTGGCCGAGGGCATCGACCCCGAGCTCGGCTTCCGGCTGGTGCGTGTAGAGAGCGAATTCAATCCGCATGCGACCAGCACGGCTGGCGCCCTCGGACTGACTCAGCTCATGCCCGCCACGGCCCGATATTTCGACAGCACCGCGACAAAAGAGAAGCTCTACAACGCGCAGACCAACCTGCACCTTGGCTTCCGGTACCTCCGGTCGCTCATTGACGAGAATCACGGCAACGTGAAGCTGGCGCTGCTGGTCTACAATCGGGGACCGCAAGCGGTGGAGACGCTTCAGTCGCTCGGCATGAATCCGAGCAACGGCTACGAGCACGCCGTCATGAGGGGCTACACGGGGACGGGCCTCTCAAACTGAGCTGCTGGCTCGAGGACAAAAACGAAAGCCCCTGGTTTGCAATGCGAACCAGGGGCTTTCGCGTAATGGGCAAGTGGTCGCGCCCCAGCGGCTGCTGATCGCAATGGCGATCACGGCAGGGTGCCCTGCCGTGTGCTCGACTGCGGCTAGTCCTGGTTCCCCACCAGGAGCTTCTGTCCTGCACGCAGGTAGTCACCGTGGATGCCGTTCAGCTTCTTCAGGGCCGGCACGCTGGTGTCGTAGTCGCGCGCGATGGACGTCAGCGTTTCGCCCTGGCGCACGACGTGGACGCCGCCGCTCGTGGCCGCTGCCGGCCGCGCCGTGTGACGCGAGGTTGACGCCCTGCGGCTCGCCGTCGTGTGGTGCGTCCTGCGGCGCGAGCCACTGATGACGATGACCTGTCCGGGGAAGATCATGCTCTTCCTGAGTCCATTGAGCCGCATGAGCGTGGACACCGTCGTGTGATAGTGGCGGGCGATGAGCCCGAGCGACTCACCGCGCCGGACGACGTGCGACACGGTGCCCTTGCTGGACGATCCGTAGCGCTCAATGGAGGGGTCCGGGACATCGCGAGCCGCGGACACCACTGCGTCGGACGGGAAGATCACGGTCTGTCCGCCGGCGAGATGTCCCCGCCGGTTGGGCTTGAGCTTGGGGTTGTACCAGCGCAACTGCTTCACCGTGACACCGGCGCGGCGCGCGAGGGCGAGGAGCGTCTCGTTCCGCCGCGTCGCGCGGCGCGTGTACGCCACCCTGGCCTCGTGCGGGAGAGTCGCGAAGATGGAATCGAAATCCGCGGCGGCACCCGCCGGCACGCGCACGAAGAACGAATCGCCCGGTGGAGTCATCCCACGCAGGATCTCGGGGTTCAATCTGGTGATGGTGGCCACCGCTGAGCCGCTGGCGCGCGCGACCGCGGCGAGCGGTGTCGCCGCACCTACGCGCACCGAATCGTACACGAAGGCTGAGTCGTAATGCGGATCGAACCCGTAGTGCCCGGGGTCCTTCGCCACGAGCGCGGCGGCAATGAGGCGCGGCACGTAGTCCCGGGTTTCGGCGCGCAGATAATCCTTGTCCGCCAGCGCGAAGAAGGCATCGTTGCCGGACTGTCCTTCGAGCTCATCGGCGTAGCGACTGAGCCCACGCGACACGCGCCCCGGACCTCCGTTGTAGGCGGCGGCCGCGAGGTACAGGGAGCCGAACTGTTCGTTCAGATAGCCGAGGAACTTGACGGCGCCATCGGTGGATCGCACCGGATCGCGACGCTCGTCCACCCACCAGTCCACGCGCAGTCCCACACCACGCGCGGTGCTCGCCATGAACTGCCAGATGCCAACGGCGGCGGCGCGCGAGTACGCGTCGGGATCGTAGCCGCTCTCGATCAGGGCAAGGTACGTCAGATCCTCGGGCAGTCCCGCCGCGTGCAGCTTGCTGCGGATCATCGCGTCGTATCGGCCGCCGCGATCGATCCACTGTTCGAAGCGGTCGTGCGCCCCATGCTGATAGCGATCCACGAAGTAGGCGACGCGGCTGTGCGTCTCGTACGAGTGCACGTCGATGTCCCAGGTGGGTTCCGAATCGGACTGAGGCGCCGAATCCGCCGGCGGAGAAGCGGTATCGCCAAAGATGTTGAGCGCCTCGCTGGTCACATCACGCTGGGCGACATTCGTCGTATCGGAGGCGCGGATGGAGTCAGCGGTGCGCTGCGCCAGGATGCTGTCGGCCGCCGCGGTGGAGACGACGGGCGCGGGCGCGGGGTTCGGGCGCGCGGAGTGACATGCGGCGGTCGCCAACAGGGCCACCCACCAGAGACGGGAAGGATTCACGACGCGGTCGCGGATGGAAGAGGACATGAAGGCGTACGGCGAAGGAGGTCAGCGCGTGGCGATGAAGTTGCCCAGGACACGATTGGTGGCCGCGAGCACGGCCAGCACGGCGCCACGCACCGGATCGTTCTCGACCAGACAGGATCCGAGCAGTTTGGGCGGTCCATCGCGGCGATTGGCCACCGACACGATCACCACGGTCGCATCGAACGCCCGAATGGCCTTCACGCCCACGAGCTCGAACACCATGGCGCCTTCGGAAAATGCTTCGATCGCGCGGAGCGCCGCGTCCGCGGCGACCCGGAGGTCGACGGTGGCGCTGGACGGACCGTGCGCGGTGCCCGTGACACGAAGCCCGTCAATCCATTCCAGTTCCACTTCGGCGTGGCAATACCCATCGGCACCACGTGAAAACTGGAATGCGGTGAAACGCAGACGTTCACGTCTGCCGTGCAGCGCGGGGGCGGGAGTGTCGCTTTCGCTCTGAATCTGCGTCATGAAGACAGGTCTGGGGTTCCCGCGCAAACTGATTGATGCGCCGACAATACGCAACACGATCCAGAGAGACGGACGCAACCACGCGCTGGCGATTGTGCCGGCACGGTCTATATTCGCGTCCCATGCATGTTTTCCTGATGGTGCTGGCGCTCGCCGGCGGCGCGATGCATGACGATTCGCTCGCGGCGCGCATCCGCTCGCGTATCGCCGCGGTACCCGGCGCCGAGGTCGCGGTGTCGTTTCGCGCTCCCGGCCACGCGGACTCGCTCGACATCGATGCGCGCACGATGATTCACGCCGCGAGCACCATGAAGGTGCCGGTCATGATCGAGCTGTTTCGCCAGGTGGACGGAGGCGGCCTCTCGCTCGACCAGCGCATCCTGCTCGTGAATCAGTTCGGATCCATCGTTGACGGCTCGCTCTACTCGCTCAACAAGGCGGATGATTCGGACAGCTCGCTGTACGCACGGACCGGCGAGCGCATCAGCGTGCGCGAGCTGATGGACCTCATGATCACGCGGTCCAGCAACCTGGCCACGAACGCGCTCATCGCCCTCGTGGGCGCGCAGCGGACGACGCAGGCCATGCGCTCGCTCGGCGCCAACCAGATCCAGGTGCTGCGCGGCGTCGAGGATGAAAAGGCCTTCGGGCGCGGCATGAACAACATGACGACGTCGGCCGACCTCGCGACCATCATGGAAGCCATTCTGCAGGACCGCGCGGCGTCACCAAAGAGCTGCGCCGCCATGCGCGACATCCTGCTGCACCAGGAGTTCAGCGCCGAAATACCGGCCGGGTTGCCGCCGGGCACACCTGTGGCGCACAAGACCGGGTGGATCACCGGACACCTGCATGACGCCGCCATCGTGTATCCCCGGGGCGCCGATCCGTACGTCCTCGTCGTGATGACGCGCGGCATTCCCGATGAGCACGTGGCACGCGCGCTCATCGTGGACATCTCGCGCATGGTGTACGCGCATGTCATGGCGGAGGCGCACGCGCGGGCAGCCTGAGCGCGCGCTGCCCTTGTGCGGGGCGGCGCGCGGCGCCATGCTGCACCATTGTATGGCGTCCCATAGGTAGCCCGGGCTGGTGACCGGATCGGGGCGCACTCCTGCGCGTTCCCGAACCTGGCACCCCATGGACACGACTGGCGCTCCCCTGCACCGCGCGGCCGCCGACGATCGCCGGCTGCGCCGTGACATCGGCATCATCGGCCTGCTCTTCACCGCCGTTGGCTCCATCATTGGATCGGGCTGGCTCTTCGGTGCGCTCGCGGCATCGCAGCTCTCGGGACCGGCATCCGTTTTTGCGTGGGCCATTGGCGGCGTCATGATCATCCTGATCGGCCTCTGTTACGCGGAGCTGGGCACCATGTTTCCGGTCTCCGGCGGGGTGGTGCGCTTCCCGCACTACGCCTTCGGCTCGTTCGCCAGCTTCACGCTCGGCTGGATCACCTGGCTCGCGGTGGCCTCCACCACCTCGATCGAGGTGGAAGCGGCGCTGCAGTACGCCACGAACTACATCCCCTGGCTGCAGCACCTGAGCGGCGGCGTGCCGGTGCTGACCAGCGCCGGCTTCGCCGTGGCCGCGGCACTGCTCGCGCTGTTCAGCCTGATCAACGTCGTGGGCATTCGCTGGTTCGCGCGACTCAACAACACGCTCGTCTGGTGGAAGCTTGGCATCATCACGATCGTGATCATCGCGTTCCTGGTCACCGTGTTCCATCCGGGCAACTTCCATCACGCACAGGCCGGCGGCTTCATGCCCTTCGGCTGGAGCGGCGTGTTCTCCTCCATCGCCACCGCCGGAATCGTCTTCTCATACCTCGGCTTCCGGCAGGGCGTGGAGCTCGCTGGTGAAACGCGCCATCCGCAGCGCAACGTCCCGATCGCCATCATCGGGTCGGTCGTGATCACGGGAATCATCTACGTCCTGCTCCAGATCGCGTTCATCGGAGCGCTCCCCCCCGACGCGCTCGCGGGCGGCTGGGCGCACATCGGCACGAGCTTCACCGGCGGACTGGATCATCTCGCCGCCACGTACGGGCCGCTGGCCGCGCTCGCCAGCGCCATGGGACTCACGTGGCTCGCCGTGCTGCTCTACATCGATGCGTTCATCTCGCCGGCGGACACGGGGCTGATCTACACCACGGTCACGGCGCGCATCTCCTACGCCATGGGGCGCAACGGCAACGTGCCGCGGGCGCTGGCGCGCGTGAATGCCCGTGGTGTGCCCTGGGTGAGCGTCATCCTGACGTTCATTGTCGGGCTCATTTTCTTCCTGCCCTTCCCCGGCTGGCAGAAGCTCGTGGGCTTCGTGACCTCCGCGACGGTGCTGTCGTTCGGCTCCGGACCGCTGGCGCTCGTGTCCATGCGGAAGCAGATCCCGCGTCAGGATCGTCCCTTCCGGCTGCCGGCCGTCGTGACCATCGCGTATCTCGCGTTCCTGTCGTCCAACCTCATCGTGTACTGGTCGGGGTGGGACACTGACTGGAAGCTGTTCGTGGCGGTGATCATTGGCTACGTGGTGCTCGTGACGTACGAGATCCGCCATCACGACAGCACCCCCCCCATGGAATTCCGCTCGGGCGCGTGGGTGCTCGTCTGGCTGGCCGGGCTCGCGATCATCAGCTGGATCGGCTCCTATCCCGATCTCAGCCATCACGCCGGCAACCGCGGTATCCTGGGCTTCGGCTGGGCGATCCTCGTCATCGCGGTGTTCTCCGCGCTGATCATGTGGATGGCCGTGGCGCTCCGGCTTCCGACGACGCGCGTGGAAGCCCATCTGCAGGAGACGCCGGCCGAGCCGCCAGCCGCCATGGCGGGGTAGCGTCGCGCCGAGGCAACGCGGCACGAACGGACTGCCGCGCACCGGCCACCCATTGCAGGCGCTCCCAACGATTGGCATCATCCGCGCGTAGATCATCCGGATGCGCCGCCGACTGCCTGGTCAGCCGGCGATCGCCATCACCACGCAGGCGCGAGTCTCCACGCCGTATCTCCCACTCCTTCTCCCTTCCTCGCCCATGCGACATCTGTCACTTGTGTCCACGCTGCTGGCTGCGCTCACGGCCGCGGCACCACCGTTGCTGGCGCAGCAGGCGCCGGGTGCGCCGGATGCGACCTCCCGTCTCGATTCGGTCACGCTCGCCGGCATGGCCTGGCGAAACATCGGACCCGCGAACATGGGCGGCCGCGTGGCGGACATCGTCGGCATTCCGAGCCCGTCCAAGACGTTCTACGTCGCCGCCGCCGGCGGCGGCATCTGGAAGACGACCAATGCGGGCACGACGTTCCGCCCGATCTTCGAGCACGAACACGTGGTGTCCATGGGCGCGCTCGCCATCGCGCCGTCCGATACGAACATCGTGTGGGCCGGCACCGGCGAGCAGAACTCGCGCAATTCCATCATGCCCGGCGGCGGGATCTACAAGAGCACCGATGGCGGGATGCACTGGCAGCTCATGGGTCTCGAGGCAACGCAGCAGATCGCGCGTATCGTCGTGGATCCACGAAATGCCGACGTCGTGTACGTCGCGGCGCTGGGACATGCCTGGGGGACCAACCCGGAGCGCGGGCTCTACAAGACGACTGACGGCGGCAAGAGCTGGAAGCTCATCAAGTTCGTGAGCGACCGGGCGGGATTCATCGACGTCGCCATGGACCCGAAGGACCCGAACACGCTCTATGCGTCGAGCTACGAGCGCATTCGCACGCCATGGTCGTACACCAGCGGCGGCCCGGGGAGCGCGCTCTGGAAGACCACGGACGCCGGCGCCACCTGGACGAAGATCGAGGGCGGCGGATTCCCGGCCACGCAGCTCGGCCGCATCGGAATCGCCATTTCCATGAGCAATCCGAACATCGTGTACGCGCTCGTGGAGGCAGACTCCGTGCGGGGCGGGAAGGCGCCCTTTCAGGTGCCGCTGAGCGATTCGGCCAACGCAAAAGCATCGCGGACCACCCGGCTGCTCAGCGGACTCTATCGCTCGGACGACGCCGGGAAGACCTGGCGCTGGATGAACGACAAGGATGTCCGTCCGTTCTACTACTCGCAGGTGCGCGTGGACCCGCAGGATCCCGATCGTGTGTACTGGTCGTCCACGCCGGTAAATTTCTCCACCGACGGCGGCAAGACGGTGCGCAACGCGACCCAGGGCATTCACGTGGACCATCACGCGATGTGGATCGATCCGAACGATCCCCAGCATTTCGTGGTGGGCGACGATGGCGGCGTGTCGCAGACCTGGGACCGCGGCGGCAACTTCGACTTTCTCGACGTGCTTCCGATCGGCCAGTTCTACGAAGTCACGTATGACATGGCTGTGCCCTACCGCGTCTGCGGCGGGCTGCAGGACAATGGCAGTTGGTGCGGGCCGAGCCGCAAGCAGAATGGCGGCATCGCGAATTCTGACTGGTTCACCGTTGGCGGCGGGGATGGGTTCTATACCGCGCAGGATCCGAGCAATCCGAACATCATCTACGCCGAGTCGCAGGGTGGCTCCATCGGTCGCGTTGACTATTCCACGGGAGAGCGCAGCCAGGTGGTGAAGCCGGAATGGCGGCCGCAGTACACGCAGATCGAGGATTCCATCCTGATTGCACGCGGTGACACCGCGAAGCCCGAGTCGAAGGATGTGAAGAAGCACGTCACCGTTCTGCGCGCGCAGCAGAAGATGGATTCCGTCGCGCTCGACATGCGGTACAACTGGGACACGCCGTACTTCATCTCGCCGCACTCGCCCAGCACGCTCTACATTGGCGGAAACCGCGTGCTCAAGTCGACGAATCGCGGCGACGATGTCTTTCCGATCTCGCCCGACCTGTCCACGCAGGACTGGGCAAAGATCAACGTGAGCGTCAAGACCACTGGCGGCATCACCAACGACGCCACGGGCGCGGAAACCTACGGCACGATCACCACGCTCGCCGAATCGCCAGTCCGTCCAGGACTGCTGTACGCGGGCACGGATGACGGCAACTTCTGGCTCACCCGGAACGATGGCGCGACGTGGGAGAATCTCACGGGCCGCTTCCCCGGATTGCCGCCGAAGACCTACGTCGTGCGCGTCGAGCCATCGCACTTCGACACGACGACGTTCTACGTGGCGTTCGACAATCACCGCACCAACGATTTCAAGCCGTACCTGTACGTCACCACGGACTTCGGCAAGACCTTCCACTCGATCGTGAACAATCTGCCCACGGGCGGGCCGGATTTCCTGCACGTGATCCGGGAGGATCCGGTTTCACGCGACCTGCTCTTCGCGGGCACCGACGTGGGAGCCTACGTGTCGCTGGACCGTGGCGCGCATTGGCAGAAGTTCATGACCGATCTGCCCACGGTTCCGGTGCACGATCTCAAGATTCAGCCGCGCGATCACGAGCTGATCGCGGCGACGCATGGGCGCGGCATCTGGATCGCGGACATTGCGCCGCTGGAGCAGATGGCCGACAGCACGATCGCTGCCGGGCCGCATCTCTTCCAGCCGACGATGGCGTTCGAGTACGGCGAAGCCCCGGGCGCGAACGTGGACAACGGCCAGCAGCACTACGAAGCACGCAGCGCGCCGTACGGCGCAAGCATTGCGTACCTGCTCACGAGCGGACGGCGCAGCGATACGGCGAAGGTGGTGATCACCAACGTGCAGGGCGACACGCTGTCGAAGCTCACCGGCCCCGGCACGCCTGGTCTGCACTACGTCACCTGGAATTTCCGCGGCAAGGCACCGGCGTCGCCGAAGCTCTCGCCGGCCGGCGTGCGCGACAGCATCATCGCCGCGCGGAAGATGGATCATGTCTTCGATTCGCTCGCGACGGCGGGCGTCGCTTCCAGGACCGCGCTGGACCGGCTGCGCAAGCAGTTCGCCAGCGGCGAGGGATTTGGCGCCTTCTTCCGGCGCAACGGTGGCGCATCCGGCCAGTTCAATCCGCGGCCGGCGGAAAGTCCGGCACCACGGGCCGCGGGAGCGCGGGGCCGGCGTGGCGGACCGGGCGCTCCCGGGGGAGCCGCCGGCGCGCAACCCGGCGACACGACCAATGCCCGCGCACGGCGCCAGGGGGGTCCGGGTGGTGCGCCTGGCGCAGGCGAGGAAATCGATCGCGCCGTGCTGGGTGACATCTTCGGCGCGCTGCGCAGCAGCGGCGCAATCACCCGTGGCTTTGGCGGCAGAGGACGTGGCGCGTCGCTCGTCGAAACCGGCGATTACCTCGTCACGCTCACCGTGAACGGCAAGTCGGAGCAGCGCCCATTGCGCGTGGTCCGCGTGAGCGGTGGAAGCGATACCGCAGTCATCACGGGAGAGAACGAAGAGCTGGATCCCTGAGTCGAGGGGTCGCTCACGGGTGTGACACAGGGATGCGACAGAGTGCGGCGGAGGGTCAGACAC
>JBOHTE010000859.1:0-4856 GCA_050733555.1 Gemmatimonadaceae bacterium
CATCAATAGCAGGGAATCGGCCTCCCCATTCCCCATTCCCACCATTCCCCATTCCCGATTGCCGATTCCCGATTTTCAGTCGACTCTGACCCCATTGAAAACATCTTGTCGCCGGTTCGTGCCTGCCCCTAATTTCGGCACATTGATTGCGCATTGGCTGATGCTCGCGGCCGTTCTCTCCGGCCATCTTCGGCAGTTCTAGCCGTGCTCCACCTCGGCCATCTCGAGAATGCTGTTCAGGCTGCTCCTGATCTGCTATGCCGTCGCGCTGCTGATTCTGTCGCTGGTGAGTCTCAATCGGTACGTGCTCGTTTCCATCTGCCGGAAATTCGCGCACCGCCGTCGCGAGGCGCTGCCACCGGTGACGGATGATGACGCGCCGATTGTCACCATCCAGTTGCCCATCTACAACGAGTATTACGTCGCTGAACGCCTGATTCGTTCCGCGTGCGAGGTGGACTATCCACGCCACCGGCTGGAAGTCCAGGTGCTGGACGACTCCACCGATGACACGCTGGCCCTCACGCGCAGACTCGTGCGCGCGTGGCGCTATCGGAACGTCAACATCACGCATCTGCATCGCGACGACCGCACCGGATTCAAGGGCGGCGCGCTGGCGTATGGACTCGAACGCTCGCACGGCGAATTCGTCGCCGTGTTCGATGCGGACTTCGTGATTCCGCCCGATTTCCTCCGTCGCACCATCCCGTTCTTCAATGCGCCGGATACGGGAATCGTGCAGACGCGCTGGACGTATCTCAATGAGAGCTACTCCACGCTCACCCGCTCGACGGTCATTGGCCTGGACGCGGAGTTCGGGATCGAGCAGCCGGGTCGCTACTGGGGCGGCATGTTCCTGGGTTTCAACGGCACGGGCGCGGTGCTGCGCACGGAGTGCATCCGCCAGGCCGGTGGATGGCAGGATGACACCATCACCGAGGACCTCGATCTCAGCTATCGCGCCCAGCTCGCGGGCTGGAGCATCCGCTATCTGAGCGACGTGACCTGCCCGTCCGAAGTCCCGGCGGATGTGCACGGACTCAAGGCGCAGCAGTTCCGCTGGACCAAGGGCACGCAGGAAACGGCCAGGAAGCTGCTGCCGCAGCTCTGGCGTTCCTCCAATTCGTTCTGGGTCAAACTGCAGGGCACGCTGCATCTGCTGGCGAACAGTACGTACCCGTTTCTGCTGCTCATTGGCATCCTGAATCCGCTCATGGTGTACAGTGCGCACAGCCATCACATCCAGTTGGCCTGGCCGCTCTCGGTGTACTTCCTGTTCTCCACTTTCGGGACCTATTCGTATCACGCGGAAGCGGTGCGCGCGCTGCACCGGGACTGGCTGCGACGCATGGTGTACTTCCCGATGTTTCTGGGGCAGGCCATCGGCCTCAGTGTCATCAACTCGAAGGCCGCGCTCGAGGCCTGGATCGGCTACAAGAGCCCGTTTCTGCGCACGCCCAAGTACGATCTCACGAAGCGGGGGCAGCGCTGGGGCGGATTGCGCTACCGTAGCAAGTTCAGCTGGAGCGCGGCGATCGAGATTTGTCTCGGACTCTACACGACGGCTGCCATCTGGTACGCAATCGACACGGGCGAGTACGGCGCCATTCCGTTCCTGGCGCTCTTCGCCTTCGGCTATCTGCTGCTCGGCTACTACTCGGTGCACCATCGCCTGCTGCTCTGGGGCGCCGCGAGGCGGCCGGTACAATCCGCGGACATGGTCCACAACGTCGCGGTCACGCTGCTCGTCGCCCTGCTCTGCCTCGGCACCGTCCACTGTGGCGCCTCCGATCTGAGCACGACCGAGTTGACCACCAACAGCGATGCGCTCTCCGCCACCGACATGCCGCTCCGTCCACCGCCGGGATTCGCTGCCGTTTCCCTCGTATCAACGACGACGACGAGCACGTCGGACACGCGCAGCGGCGAGGTGTTCTACCAGCCCCGGGGCGACCACTTCGAGTGGTTCGTCAGCGCAACGGGATTCACGCCGGATTATCACTATCGTATCGAGCTCAACGTTGACGACTCGCTGAACTACGCCATCGGCAGCATCGCCGCCAACGCCCAGGGGCAGCTCCTGGGCTTCGGCGTCCTCTCGCGCTTCGCCGACCGCTACTGCGTCGGCGGCGATGGCAGCCCGCCCACTCCGCTTACCGGACCGCACTGGATCGGGATCAGGATCAAGGAAGACGGCTCGACGCCCGGTGACCACTCGATCACCGCATCATCCCTGCCCTGCACCGGCAACGGGGACGAGCACTTCGACTACATGATGTACGAGCAGCGCATCGTCCCGTTCGATGGCCTGGGGAGCGCGCAGTAGCGGGCCGGACAGAGCGGCCGCGTCCCCCCTCACTCCTTGTACAGCAGATACAGGTGCACCGTCTCCGGTCCCCGATAGGGCGACCCGATCGGCCGCTTGAGGTATCCATCCAGCACGTATGTGGAATCGCGCAGCAGCGTATAGCCATTCGCGGCGAAGTCGCTCGCGGTGATGCCCCAGAAGGTCGGTCCCGTCTGTCCATCCCAGAATACGAGCGTGCCCGGCGGCGACTCCCTGATGAGCTGCACGTTCTTCGCATGATCCCACACCCACCCATCGCGCGTCCACGTGTGCTGCCACTTGGGTTCCTCCCACGCGTCGCGTCCGAACAGGATGCACATGTAGGTTTGGCTCCAGATGAGCCGGTGCACCGGGCGGGTGTGGTCCTGGAACCAGCCGTACATCTGGCGCACCGCGAGCGCGTCGCGCGCCCAGGGAATGCCATCCACGAAATACACGGTGGCGATCGCCACGCGGACCAGGACGATCGCGGCGACTGCCGTCACGAGGGGACGCGGCAGCCACGCGAACAGGCGCACGATGGCGTTCCACCCCACGAGCATGATGAGCGCGATCGCCGGTGCGACGGTGATGAAGTACCGCGGCTCACCCGTGGAGTGGAAGATGCCATACGCCCGGAAGACTCCGTGCAGGAGGAAGATCGTGAGCACCGCCGTCGTGAGCGCGAAGAGGCGCCGGCGCGCCACGAGCACGACGAATCCCACGGCGAATGGCACGAAGAGCCAGCGGCCCGTGATCTCGATGCGCTGCAGCCAGTACTTGTGCATTGAATCGACGAGCGGCTGCAGCGTGATCGCCGTCCGCGCTGTGGTCCACTCGCCGGGCCAGTTGTGGCGGATGAAGAGCGGATCGTGCGTGATGAGCAGCGCGGCGAGCCACCACGCCACGGCGCCCGACAGGAGCCACGCCACGCTCGGAATGCGCCGCCACCAGGGGCGCGCATCGCGGCGGTCGAACAGCACCCACACGCCCCAGAGCACGCCGAGGAAGAAGCCTTCGGGCCGTGCGAGAATCATGAGCGACGCCACGATCATCCCGCTCCGGATCCGACCGCGCAGATGCAACCGCAGCGCGATGACAAAGATCATCGCGAACAGCGGCTCGGTCATCGTGTCGGCGGAGAGGAGAAAGTACGTGGGCTGGAGGTAGAGCAGCGGGATCGCAAGCTCGGGCCGCTCGAAGCCGGCCTCCTCGGCGATGCGATAGCCCTGCCACGCCGTCACGGCGCAGACGACGACGGTGACCAGCTTGGCCGCCGGATAACCCAGCAGCGCGGGCACCGCGAAGAGCACGGTACAGAGGGGGCGCCCCCACACGCTCACGAAGATCTCGGGGTGATGCCACGCGGAGCGCGCGAACAGGAAGTGGGTGCCGGCGTCCTCGAACGCGCTGTGCGGATAGAAGTGCGCGAGGAGCACGCCGGACACCACGAAGACGGCGAGCCAGGCGTACGCGAACCGGCGCGTGCGTGCTGCCGGGCGCCCGGACGCCGCGCTACACGCCGTGCTGCGCGCCGCTCCCGTTGTGCCGGCAGGAGGCATAGCTTGCCTGTCGGAATGCTTCACTGAACCCCTCCCGGCGTCGAGCGCATGGCGACCACGAATCTGAAACATCTCGCGCGGTTCCTGCTCGTGCCCGCGGCGCTCACGCTCGTGGTCGTCGTGCTGTTCATGCAACCGCCCCATGCGGCGACGCGCGCCGAGGACGGCGGCGAAGTGGTGCGCCTCGTAAGGAAGGACACGTTTCTCCATCGCGTCCTGGCCACCTTCGGCGGCCCCTCAGGCACGATGTGGTACACGCCCGCGGGTCCCCGGCTCGGACTGCGCCTGCGCGCGACCCGTCTCACACCGGCCAGGCGCTACATTCTCGAGCTCGACGTCGACAGCACCATCTACGATGTCGCGAGCTATGCCGCGGACGCGCACGGTCGCATCACCGCCGACACGACGCTCACGGAATTCGCCGAGGGCGTGTGCGTGGGGCCAAACTATCATGCCCCTCGTCCTCTGCAAGGAACGCACACAATTCGCTTCTGGCTCAAGCGCGACGGCAACTCTCCCTCGGGTACACAGCCGCCCCCCGCAACCGCCGGCACCGAGGCCGCGGCCCTCCCCTGCCGCGGCAATGGCGATGGGAAGTACGACTACGTGCTGCTGGAGGAAGCACCGGCCACGTATCAGTACAGGGTTCAGTAGGCTTCGCGGGAAGCGGCGCGCTGCGCGCGCCTGCGGGAAGCACCGGCCTGCGGCCGCCTGCGGGAAGCGGGCGACTCCCGTCGGGAGCGCCCTGCGGGAAGCGCCGCGCCGAGCGCGGCTGCGAATCTGGGAGCAGGCAGCAGCTCCGAAGGCCGCGTGCGCAGAGCAAGCGACGCGGCGTGTGCCCGCGGCGTGTGCCCGCGGCGTGTGTACGCGACGCGGGCGCGCGTGACGTGCGCGCGGGGCGTGTGCGCGTAAAGTGGGCATAGAGTGAAAATGTGGCGCGGGCATGTGGAGCGGACCCGCAGTACCGA
>JBOHTE010000860.1:0-1517 GCA_050733555.1 Gemmatimonadaceae bacterium
CTTCCCAACATGGGCGACTCTCCCTGCTGGCTCCACGAATTCGACGACTTCTCCATGACGACCACTCCGACCTCCGCCATCGCTTCCGATCTCACCACCTGGCTCGATGCGCAGAACGAGCGCATTCACACCGAGCTGTATCAGTTCCTTCGCATTCCCAGCGTGAGTGCGCAGGAGCAACACAAGGTTGACATGACGCGCGCCGCCGAATGGCTGGCGAAATCCATGAGCGATGCCGGGCTCAAGACGGAGATCATGCCCACCGGCGGACATCCCGCGGTGGTGGGCGAGTGGCGTGGCGCGGGAGCGAATGCAAAAACGGTTCTCGTCTACGGGCACTACGACGTGCAGCCTCCGGAGCCGCTCGACCTCTGGACCACGCCCGCCTTCGAGCCCACCATGCGCGACGGGAAGATCTTCGCGCGGGGGTCCGTGGACGACAAGGGCCAGCTCTTTCTCCACGTCAAGGCCATCGAGGCGCACCTCGCCACGCGCGGGAAGCTCCCCGTCAACGTCATCCTGCTGGCGGAAGGCGAGGAGGAAGTCGGGAGCGACAACCTCGCGCCCTTCATCGAACGGAACAGGGCGCGGCTCGGCTGTGACTACGTCGTGATCTCGGACTCGTCGATGTTCGCCCCCGGTCTCCCGTCCATTCTCTCATCGCTGCGCGGGCTCGCGTATTTCGAGCTCACTGTGCAGGGGCCGGCCGGTGATCTGCATTCGGGGAGCTACGGCGGCGCGGTGGTGAATCCCGCCATGGCGCTCGCGCGCATCCTCGCCACCTTCCACGACGAGCAGTGGCACGTCGTCATTCCCGGCTTCTACGATGACGTGCGCGACTGGCCCGCGGCGGTGCGCCAGCAGATGCGCGCGCTCCCCTTCACGGACGACGACATGCGTGCCGAAACGGGCCCGCCCGCCCTGGGCGGCGAAGCCGGTTTTACCACCCTCGAGCGGTTGTGGACACGCCCTACCTGCGAGATCAACGGACTGCTGAGCGGCTACACCGGTGAGGGTGCGAAGACGGTGCTGCCCGCGAAGGCCATGGCGAAGGTGAGCTGCCGGCTGGTGCCGGATCAGACGCCGCAGCAGATCGAGCGCGTACTCACCGCGCACGTGCAGCGGGTGACGCCAGCGGGTGTGACGGCGACGGTGAAGGCGCTGCACGGCGGACGCGCCTGGCGCGCCGATCTCGAGGGGCCGCTGTTCGACGCCGCGCGCCGCGCGCTCGCCGCGGCATTCGGCAGGGAACCCGTGATCACCGGTGAAGGCGGCTCCATTCCGGTGGTCGGCGACTTCGAGCGCATCCTCGGTGTCCCGGTGTTGCTGATCGGCTTCGGTCTCCCCGGCGAAAACGCCCACGCCCCCAACGAATGGTTCAGCGACGACAACTTCGTGAAGGGAATGAAGGCGATCGCGGGGTTGTGGGATGAGGTGCGCTAGCTGGTTGCTGGTTGCTGGGAGGTGGAGACCGGCTGGCCCCGGCGTGGGGGAGCGGCGCGGACCCTCGGTACGGC
>JBOHTE010000861.1:0-15564 GCA_050733555.1 Gemmatimonadaceae bacterium
GTGCAGTGCCATGCCATTCAGCACGGCGCCCATGACGTGCTCGCGTATCCCGAAGTGCATGTTGCGGCCGGCGTAAGTTCCCTTCTCGAAGCCGCCATCCGCATTGATGTTGGTCTTCGTGGATGGCGCCAGATCCGCCGCGCCGCCCATGAGCTCGGGCAGGCGCGATGCGATGGCGTTGAGCACCGTGGCGGCGGCGTTGCGCGTCGCCATCCCCTTCGCGTCCGCCTTGAACTCGGGCAGCTCCGACTTCCAGTCGCGCGGCAGCTCGCCACGCAACCGCCGCTCCAGCTCGCGTGCCTCACCCGGATGCGCCTTCGCGTATGCCGCGTACTGCTGCTGCCACGTGGCCTGCAGTGGTGCGCCGCGGGCTCCTGCCTCGCGCCACGCCTGCAGCGACTCGGCCGGCACGTGAAACGCATCCGTCCATGGCCAGCCCAGATTCTGCTTGGTGAGCGCGACCTCCTCAACGCCCAGTGGTTCGCCGTGCGCCTCCCTGGTGTCCTGCTTGTTCGGACTCCCGTAACCAATGTGACTGCGCACGATGATGAGAGACGGTCGGTCGGTCACGCTCTGCGCGTTCGTGATCGCCTGGTCGATGGCGTCGAGATCGTTCGCGTCAGCCACGCGCTGGACGTGCCAGTGGTAGGCTTCGAAGCGCTCGGCCTTGTCGTCGTCGTACGCGAGATTGGTGTTCCCCTCGATCGTAATGTGATTGTCGTCGTAGAACCCTATGAGCTTGCCGAGCCCGAGATGACCCGCCAGCGAGGCGGCTTCATGGGAGATGCCTTCCATCAGATCGCCATCGCTCGCGATGAAGTACGTGCGGTGGTCGACGATGGACTGGCCTGGCTTGTTGAAGACCGCGCCGAGGTGCGCTTCGGCGATCGCAAAGCCCACGGCGTTGCCGAACCCCTGTCCGAGCGGCCCGGTGGTGGTGTCCACCCCCGGCGTCACGCCGTGCTCGGGATGCCCCGGCGTCTGGCTGCCCCACTGCCGGAAGTTCCGGATCTGTTCGAGCGCCAGGTCGTAACCGGTGAGATAGAGCACGCTGTAGAGGAGCATGGATGCATGGCCGCACGAGAGCACGAAGCGATCGCGATTGAACCAGTTGGGATCCGCCGGGTTGTATCGCAGATGCCGGCTCCAGAGCACCCACGCCAACGGAGCGAGCGCCATCGGCGTGCCGGGGTGCCCTGAATTGGCCTGCTGCACCGCGTCCATGGAAAGCGTGCGCACGGTGTTGATGCACAGTTGGTCCAGCTCGGTTCCCGTCATCGTCGAAAGTGATTGCGCCATCTCAAGGTGTCCCTGAAGTCTCGTGAGAAAGTGGCTGCGCCGATGCTGCCGCACCGGCGAGCATACCAGGACCGGTGGCGGCAACAGCCGCGCCAATCAGTCCGACATTGGTGTTCATCACCACATGCACGGGAACACGCGAGAGCATGTCACCCATGCGCCCCTTGTCGCGGAAGGCGGCGAGGAACGCTCCCTCGCGTAACCATGGCAGGATGGCGGGCGCAATGCCGCCTGCAACGTACACTCCACCCGTAGCCAGCACAGTCAGTGCCAGATCGCCGGCCTCCGCGCCGAAGGCCGCGGCGAACACATCGAGCGACTGCGCGCAGAGCAGATCGGTCGCCGCCACCCCGTGCCGGGTAATGGCGACAGGTCCATCGCGGCTGACCTCGGCGCGCACGGCGTCGTTCTCGCGGGCACCGGGCCGGGCCGCGAGAAAACGATAGATGTTCAGGAGCCCGGGACCGGAGAGCACACGCTCCGACGACACGTGACCGAACTCCGCGGCGAGCGAGCGGAACAGATCCCATTCGAGCTCGCTCCGCGGCGCGAAGTTACCGTGCCCTCCTTCCGACGACAGCGTGTGCCAGCGCCCGTCGTTGCGCGACAGCATGGCTTCGCCCAGGCCGGTACCCGCGGCAATCACCGCACGCATGCCATCCGCGTCAGGCTCTCCCTCCTGCAGGGTGGCCAGATCGTCGCCGGTCAGACGCGTGACACCAAACGCCGTGGCCGCGAGGTCGTTGATGAGCAGCGTGCGCGCAATGCCGAGTTCGGCCGCGAGCCGCGTGGTCTCCACGCGCCACGGGAGATTGGACGTACTCACCACCCCATCCACGACCGGTCCCGCGATGCCGAAGCACGCGCGCTCCGGCGCGCCACCCGCCGACTGCAGGAAGGCATGCACGATGGGTGTCAGACCGGGGAAGTCCTGGCTGGCGTACGTGTGTTCGCGGACCACGCGGACGGCGCGCGCATCCAGCTCGATGATCGCAAGCCGTGCATGTGTTCCGCCAATGTCGCCCGCGAGAACCGTCACGCGGACACCGTCTGGAGCAGCGACGCCGCCTCGCGGTCCAGGAACCAGACGCCCGGCAATCCGAGCTGCACCGGCATGGCGGAAGGATCGTAGCGCCCCTCGAGCACGCGCTCGAGCATGACGGCCTTGTCGGCGCCCGTCACGTGTACGGCTATCCGACGCGCCGCAGTGATGACCGGCGGCGTGATGGTGAGCCGCTCAGGTGGCGGGAGCGGACTCTCGGACGGCACGACGCGCCGCTCGCGCTCATCAAGCTGCGGTGCACCGGGGAAGAGCGATGCCGTGTGACCATCGAGTCCCATGCCGAGCAGGAGAATGTCGAAGCTGGGCGGAAGCTCGCGTTCGTACTGGCGCGCCGCGGCAGCGACGTCGCGCCACTCACCCGGCATGCGGAAGATCTGCGTCCGCGGAATGGGCACGTGGCGGAAGAGCATGTCGTCCGCCATGTGGAAGTTGCTTTCGGGATGGTGCGGCGGGACGCAGCGCTCGTCACCGAAGTAGGCGTCCACCTGGCCCCACGGGATTGGCGCCGTGTGCCGCGCCAGTCGCGCGTACACCGCGCGCGGGGTGTTCCCGCCGGACAGCGCGATGGCGCATTTCTGCCGTTCGCGCACGGCGCCGATGATCTCGGCGGCGATCCAGTCCGCGACGGTGCCGGCCAGTGTCGTCCGAGGTTCGATAACGATGCGTTCGGGACGCTTCACCGATGCTCTCCCATCATCACAGGCTACACCACGGAGCCTGTCTCCACCACCCGAGTGGCGCAGCATGCATGCCAGCGAGCCCATGCGCCGCGTGGCTGCGCCAGTCATTCCGCCCGTCCGACCGTTCCCGGGACGTCAGCCCACGAGCACGGTTGGGCAACCAGCCAGGATGGTACCACCGTGCCCGCACAGGTCGCCGAGACGCGCCGCGGGCATCGAGCCAATCAGTACCGTGAATGAGCCCATGGCAATCGTATCAGGCGGGCCAACGCACACGGCCATGTCGCCGACTCGTGCCGCTGGCATGGAGCCAATGAGCACGGTCGGGCACCCCGGGGGCAGTACGGGGCCGCCTACGTGCGGGACGGGCGGCACACCGGGCGTCACCATGGGACACACGTGCATGTCAGTGATGCGGGCCGCAGGCATTCCCATCTCAACGCTCCCTGCTGAATGGAGGCGACCACACGATCATGCATCGCCCCACAGTTTGAGTTTGCTCGCGACATCCAGTCCCTGTGCAATGAATCCGCGGAATTTTTCCGCCGCCTTCTCCGGCTCCCTGGACACGGCGGCCAGCTTCACCGCGCCGGTGAGTGCCTTCGCCGACATGAATTCCCCGGGCGGCACGACCGCCTGATCGGGCGGTCCCAGACTGCCGCCGCTGAAGAAGACAGCGAGTGCCGTGCATCCAGCGGCGGTGCCGAACGTGGCCGCCTCGGCGGCGCGCATGGCGGCGCGCCGGTTCTCGTCGGTGGGCTGCGTGATCCACCGCTCCGTGGCATCGAGCGCCGCCTTCAGCGCTGGTGGCGGCGCCTCGCCCTCCGCGCGCTTGGCGCACACCCACGCCCACCAGATGCCCTCCCGTTTGGGCAGGGCGTGCGCGAGGAAGCGCACGGCATCGGGAAAGAGCTCCCGTTCGGTGAGCAGGTCCACGTACTCGCGCGGGCGGTGCGCGGGCACGAGGAGCGCCCGCGCCTCATCGCCCAGCTCCACCAGCGCGCAGAACTCGGCCAGCGTGCGCGCACCCGCTGGTGGGGAAGCTTGATTGGACATGGCGCTAGTTGATCATCGTGATGCCGCCCTTCAACTGCAACATGCCATCGCCGTTCACCTGCGTAATGGCCCCCTTGATGGACGTCTGCACCTCGCCCTCGACCTTCACCATCAATCCCTTGATGGTGATTCCGGTCTGAT
Organism: Gemmatimonadaceae bacterium; assembly: GCA_050733555.1. Taxonomy (GTDB): domain Bacteria; phylum Gemmatimonadota; class Gemmatimonadetes; order Gemmatimonadales; family Gemmatimonadaceae; genus JADGGM01. Next base: position 4,240 of record JBOHTE010000861.1, read on the forward strand.
CGATCTTGATGCTGTTGCCGCCGACCTTGAGCTCGATCCCCTGCATGGCCTCAGTCGTCGCCTTGCCCACATCGAGCTTGGTACTCTGATTCCCAAGCGAGAGTTTGATCGTCTGATTGCCCTGGCTGAGCGTGACCTCCTGGTTCCCGCTGTCCAGCTTGATGGTCTGGTTGCCCTTGGTGAGCGTGATGCTCTGGTTGCCCTTGGTGAGCGTCATGCTCTGGTTGCCCTCGTCCAGCGTCGTGCTCTGATCCCCCTTCTTGATGGCGATGGTCTGATTGCCTTCCGAGACGGTTTCCGAGTCGTCGGCCTTGATCGTCGTGGTGCGCGCGTGCTTGATGTCCCGCGTCTCATCGTTCTTGATGACGATCGTGAGATCCTTCTCGGCCTGGACGTGAATTTCCTCGGACCCTTTCTTGTCCTCGAAGCGCAACTCATTGAAGTTGTCCGCGCCACCCTTGGGCGAGCTGCGGGTCTTGATGCCCGTTTGCGTCTGGTTGGCCGGAAGGGTGTAGGGCGGCATCTGGTTGGCATTGTACACGCGGCCCGTGATGATGGGATGATCCGGATCACCCTCCAGGAACTGCACGAGCACTTCCTGTCCGATGCGCGGCAGCGCTACCCACCCCCATTCCTTTCCGGCCCAGCTCTGGGACACGCGCACCCAGCACGATGCCTGCTCATCCGACTTCCCTTCCCGGTCCCAGAAGAACTGCACCTTCACCCGACCGTACTTGTCCACCCAGATCTCCTCGCCCGACTTGCCGACCACCACGGCGGTCTGCGTCCCGTGCACCACGGGTCTGGGCGTGATGCGCGCCGGGCGATACACCCGGTCCGACGGAATGCAGGTGAACGTATTCGCGTAGTGATTCTGCTCGTCTCCACCGCCGTTCTCCGCGCCGTAGTAGCTGCCACTCCGCGCCGAGTGCCGGACTTCGGTGAGGACGTAGTCCCCGTTCACGTCGTCGTTGAAGTGTTCGGCGAGCGTGAACTTGTATCCCGAGGCCAGGTTTCGACAGTTCCCGGCACCGGTGGCCACGAGGTGGCCAACTTCCTCCTCCTGCATGCGGAGCTTGACCACCTTTTCGCCATCGGCCCGCTTCAGATAGTCGCCGGGATAGTCATACAGCTCGCGCGCGTCGGCCCCGCTCGCCTTGATGGTCGTCGGCGCGGATATCTCCAGGTTGACCGATGGCGTCTCGAAGTTGTAGTCGCGCAGCGTGTACTTGCCGGGGCGGACTTCCTGTTCCACCGACCAGTTCGTGATCACGTCGTCGTCGTGCACCCCTGTCCCTTCGGCCGTGAACTCCACCTTGGACGGTCCGGGACACTTCTCGTGGGCGGTCGCCGCGTCGGCCAGCACCAGCGTGTGCTTGCTCGCCGAATGCTCGAAGAAAAAGAAAATGCCGCACTGCTCCATGAGACGCGTGACGAAATTGAAGTCCGTCTCGCGATACTGCACGCAATACTCGAGCGGACTGTAGCTCCCCTGGAGTGACAGCCGATAGTCCGAGAAGCCGCGATCACCGAATACGGCCCCGATGATGTCCGGCACGTTCTTGTTCTGGAAAATGCGGCAGTCGGAGTGCCGGGTGAGCATCCAGAGCCACGGCACCACCTCGGCGCGATAGTGCACGAAGTGCTCATCACGGCCGGTCTGCGTGAACCGGCTCACGAGCCCGTTGAAGTTGCGCTTCGCCCCACCCACCAGCTCGAGGTTCACGGTCACGTTCTTGCCCACGATGTCGTCGAAGCTGATGCTCCCGTCCTCCGACACCATGACCAGATCGAACTGGAAGAGCGAGGACATCCCTTCCCGCCCTTCCAATCCGCGCAGCAGGAGCTTGTCCTTTCCCAGCGGCGTGGTCACAGACAGCAGCCGCCCCTCCTGCGTGGCTTCCCGCTCGGCGGTTGACGACATGAATGCGCTCCTGTGCTACGACAGCGAGGGTGCCGGGTCCGCGGCGACAGCCGCCGTCGGCATCCCGGCCGACACCGCGGCGGCGTCACCGTTGCCGGTTGGTCCGCCGGCAATGGCGTACGTGAAGTTTCCATTCGCATCGACGCCAACGTGGATCGAGCCGATCCGCCCACCGGTCGCCATGCGCTCCAGCAGTTCGCGCGAAATCTCCGGGAGCAGCGTATTCGTCAGGATGTTGTCCACGTTGCGCGCCCCGCTCTCCACCTCGGTGCACCGCTCGGCCACCTGCTGCACCAGCGCGTCGTCGCACTCCAGCGGCACGCGGTGTGTCTCCATCAGGCGGCGCTGGATCTTCGCCAGCTTGAGCACGATGATCCGCCGGAGGTTCTCGTCGCGAATGGGGAAGTAGGGAATGACCACCATGCGCCCGAGGAAGGCGGGCTTGAACACCTTGTCGAGTTCCGGCTTGAGCGCCTTGACCAGCCCTTCATCGCTCGGCGCGGTTTCCGGATCCGCGCACAGTTTCATGATCGTGTCGGTACCGGCGTTGGTCGTGAGAATGATGATCGTGTTCTTGAAGTCGATCTCCCGTCCTTCGCCATCCTCCATCTGTCCCTTGTCGAACACCTGGAAGAACAGCTCGAGCACGTCGGGGTGCGCCTTCTCCACCTCGTCGAGAAGGACCACCGAATAGGGACGCCGGCGCACCGCCTCGGTGAGCACGCCGCCCTCCCCATAGCCCACATAGCCCGGAGGCGATCCCTTGAGCGTCGAGACGGTGTGCGCTTCCTGGAACTCCGACATGTTGATCGTGATCAGGTTGCGCTCGCCGCCATAGAGCAGATCGGCGATGGCGAGCGCCGTTTCCGTCTTGCCCACGCCGCTCGGGCCCACGAGCATGAAGACACCCTTGGGCTTGTTGGGGTCTTCGATTCCCGCGCGCGACGTACGAATGCGCTTGCTGATGAGCGCCAGCGCGTGCGCCTGCCCGATGAGTCGCCGGCCCAGATGATCCTCGAGCCTGAGCACGGTGCCGGTTTCGTCGCGCTGCATCTTCCCCACCGGGATGCCCGTCCACCCGGAGATGACTTCTCCCACGATGCCGGCGTCCACGCACACGCGAACCAGCGGCGTCTCGCCCTGAACCTGCTCCAGCCGCTTGTTGCGCGCAGCGAGATCCGCGCGCAGGCCGGCGACATCGACCGAGCCATTCCCGTTCGCATCGGCGGCGGCACCCGCCGTTCCTTCCAGCCGTTCGCGCAGCTCGCGAATTCCCTGCACGAGTTCCTTCTCTTCCACCCAGCGGGCATTCAGCGTCGCGAGCTGCGCTTCGGTCTTCGTCCGCGCATCCGCGATCTTCGCCAGACGCTCGGCGTGATCGGCACCCACGGCACTTTCCCGCTCCAGCACGCGGGACTGCACGGCCAGGTCATCGAGCTGCCGTTGCGCATCCTCGATGGCCGATGGCGTGGCGCTCTGGCCCAGGGCCAGCCGCGCGCATGCCGTGTCGAGTACGCTCACCGCCTTGTCCGGGAGCTGGCGGTCCGCGAGGAAGCGGTGCGAGAGACGCACGGCCGCATCCACCCCGTCATCCAGGATGCGCACCTTGTGGTGCTTCTCGAGGGCGGGCACGATGCCGCGCATCATGAGCAGGCACTTCTCCTCGGTCGGTTCCTCCACCTTCACGAGCTGGAACCGGCGCGTGAGCGCAGGATCCTTCTCGAAGTACTTCTTGTATTCGGACCACGTGGTGGCCGCGATGGTGCGCAGCTCGCCGCGCGCGAGCGCCGGCTTGAGCAGGTTGGCCGCATCGCCCTGCCCCGCACTGCCGCCGGCGCCGATCATCGTATGCGCTTCGTCAATGAAGAGAATGATCGGCGTGGGCGAGTTCTTCACTTCTTCGATGAGCCCCTTGAGCCGGTTCTCGAATTCGCCCTTCACGCCTGCCCCGGCCTGGAGCAGCGCGAGATCCAGCGTGCGGAGCGTCACGCCCTTGAGCGGTGGTGGGACATCGCCGCTCGCGATGCGCGAGGCAAATCCCTCGACGATGGCGGACTTGCCGACCCCGGCCTCACCCACGAGGATGGGATTGTTCTGGCGGCGGCGCGTGAGGATGTCCACGAGCTGGCGCACCTCGAAGTCGCGGCCGAGCACCGGATCCAGCTTCCCCTGCTTCGCCTTGTCGGTCAGGTCCACCGTGAACTGTTCGAGATTGGGCGTCTTGCCACTGCCCGGCCGGGGCACCCCCGACGCACCAGCCTCGTCGGCCGCCGACGCCATCTCCTCTTCCGCCGAATGCGCGACGATCGCCGCGAGATCCTTTGACAGCGCGTCCGCGGGAATCTTGCCGAACTCCCGGCTCACTTCCCCCACCATACGCGCCAGTTCCTCGGTGGCCGCGAGCGCGAGAATCGTGTGCCCGCTGCGCACGCGCGTCGCGCCGAAGTCCAGCGAGGCGATCGTCCACGCTTCGCTGAACATCTTCACCAGCGATGGGCTGAGCGCCGGCGTACGCGCATTGCCGGACTTGAGGCGGTCGAGACTCCGCGTGAGCTCCGCCGCCAAGCGCGAGCGATCCACGCCGTAGTGTTTGAGAATGAAAGTGAAATCGCTGTCGGGCACGTCGAGCAGCTTCATGAGGAAGTGCTCGATTTCCACGTCGTAGTGCGTACGGGTGAGGCACAGGCCCGCCGAGGACTCGAGCGTGGTGCGCGTGACGGAGTTCAACTTCCCGATCAAGGGTTTCAGTTTGACAGTCATGAGGGTAACGCCCCGTCCTGAAGAGTGAGAATCGTCTCGTCCGGATCGCGCTCGAGCGGCGCCGTCCGGAGCCACGTGCACCAGCCCAGTGGTGTGGCAGCCGACTCGTCCGCCCCCAGCACACAGCCGGGAACATCCTCGCGCGCCAGTACCAACTGGATTTCGACGTCGAGCTGGTCGCCGCCAAAGAACCCGGTGAGCGCGCGCAGCGGCCCGTAGGCGCTCCCACCCGGGAGGAACTGATCGTACTGCTCACGCGCGAGCGGTCCGAGGCGGATCCGTACGCGCGCCTGCTGATCCCAGATCTCATCGCCCGCGACGGCGCCCAGGCCCAGCTGGGACGACGCGCTGTCATCGTCGCCCAGCGCGCACTGCGTGGGTGCATCGAGCGCGTACCACCCACCCACGAACTGTTCCACCTCGACCGGCACGTCGAAGTAGTCGGCCAACACGCTCTGGAGCGCCGTCGCGGGACGACCGCGCAGCGAGAGCAGTCCACTGTAGAACAACAGCGTTTCGTCCGGCAGGCCGAGGCGGTTCTGGAGTCCCTCGCTGCCAATGCCCACCAGATCCTTGATGTGCCGCGTCAGCGGGTCGAGCCGGTCGCGCTCGTGCGCGACGGTGAAGCGCGAGCGCTCCCACGCGCGGTAGAACAGCGAGATCGCGCGGTGGTTGAAGAGGTCGAGAAAGGCGCGCAGCGCCGTATCGCGTTCCCGCGCGCGCTCGGCTGCCAGCAGCGTGTAGTTCTTCGGTAGAACGCCCAACGGACCGGTGAGCCCCATGAAGTTCACGACCATTGGCGTGGGCGCATCGGCGTCCACCTCGAGCGTCTGGATTTCGCTCGCGGGAAACGCCAGGCTGGCATGCGCGCTGAACCGGGCAACCTCCCGTCGCGGATCCGCGAATTCGCCCACGGGCGCGCGGTCGGGAAAGAGGCGCTCGAGGACGCGCACGGCCTGAAAGAACCCGAACGAATTCGGGTCCTCGCGCAGCGCCTGCGCCAGCGCGGGCTGCGTTACAGCAGCGTCTTCCATCCCGCCCTCGGTGGCCACACGCGCATGGTCGCCTTCCGCTGCCTGGTTCGCGCCGCCAGCATCGAGAAGCTGTTCACCGACGCGTACAACCCGAAGAACCGCTCCAGCACCGACGCGAAGAGATACACGCCGCTCCCCGCAAACTGCTCCTCGTCGAAGCTCAGCTCCACGCGGCGGCCGCGCGCGAAGCTCACGCCATAGTCCGATGCCACGCGCGAATACGCAGGCTCGCTGCGAACGTCCGTAATGCCCTCGATGTGCTTCTCGCCCGAGGCGCTCTCGGCGAAGTTGTGCAGCCGCAGGATTTCGAGGAGCGCGTCGCGGCCATCCTCCACGATCGAGAGATAGTTGAGCGAGAGTTGCGAGATGAGGCGCCAGAGCTGCGCGCGACCGAGCGGTGGGTGGATCACATCGGTCGGCTTCTCCAGCGCAACGATGCGCCGGATCGGGCCGCCCGCTTCGTACTGGAAATCACCGTTCTCGTTCCCGAGCGGGAGCCGGCTCGGCAGGTCGCCGTTGTAGCAGGTGATCCGGGCCGTCGCGACATCCGCATCGGGATGGACCGCCCGCGCGGAGAGATCCACGAACGACAGGTAGACATCCATGCCGCCGTCCTGCCGCCATCCCGCGGCGCGCCGCGCCGCGTGCCAGTACAGCCGGCGCGCGCTCGTGCCGTCGCCGTGCCGGAAGGAGTAGAACGGTTCCACCGGGACGGGGTCACCGGTGCCCGGAGAGACCAGGACGACATCGTCCACCGAATAGATGGCCGTGGACTGCCGCCGCCGCACGTCGGCCTCGAGCAGATATTCATGGCGACGCTGCGTGATCAGGACCGGGTCGGACGTGCGGGCAAACAGGTTCACCGCAGGCGCGCAGCCCAGCCGGATGGTGCGCTCGTTCACGCCCGCGTCCAGCATTGCGCGGCGATCCGCGCGCTCGAACGGGCCAATGAGGAACACCAGCTCCACGCGATTGCCGAATCCTGCCGCGCGCAGCTCGGAGAACCCCGACAGATCGAAGAAGAGAAATTTCTGCGGAAAGGTGAAGTATTCCTGGAGCAGCCGGTACGCCACGAACGAGCGGCGTGGATACGGGAGCATGCCCTCGTCGTCACCGAATCCGGCCGGCTGCAGCGCACTCGCCGGAAGCGTGAGGGTGCGGCCCTTGCCACCGGGCTCACGCGCCAGGATCCGCACGCAGTTGTTCGCGAGAAGCTCGTACAGCGTATAAACCACGCTGTCATCGCCGCGGATGTGGAAGCGCAGGGTGTCGAGCGCCAGCGTGCTGAAGGAGGCATCGGGTTGACACTGCAACTCCACGCGCAGCGCAGCCACCGCATCCGATGCCTTGATGGGCGGACGCAGGCGGTCCGGTGTGGACCATTGCGCCGCCGCGACCGACAGTGGCCAGAGCGTGAGATCAAAGCACGTGCGGAAGGTGCACGGCGCGCCACCGACGAGCTGCGAATGCAGCACGGCGTCGCGCGGAATGTGAAATCCCGTCGTGAGCTTTCCCTGATCCGGATCGAGTTCGAACTCCACCAGCGTCATCGATGGAATCGGCCGGACGTAATGCGGGTACACCACGCTCAGCAGCGCATCACTGATTTCGGAAAAGTCGTCGTCGATCTTGAGGTGCGTCCGTGCCGCCAGCAGCGCGAACCCCTCGATGAGCCGTTCGACGTGCGGGTCCTCGCACTTGCTCGGCTCGAGCTGCAGCCGGCCGGCCACCTTCGGATATGCCCGGGCGAACTCGGCGCCCATCTGCCGCAGAAAGGTCAGCTCGCGCTCGTAGTAGTACAGCAGATCATCACGCACCGGCGGCTCCCTGCAGCCGGTACTGGCCGCTCGACACATCCAGCGTGGTGTCGAACACCACGGGTTCGGGGTTGGGATCCATGCGCAGCATGGCCTCGATCACGAAGTGCAGCTGACGACGGGTCGGCGTGTCGGCCTCCGCCATCCGGACGCGTACGCTGGTGAGGCGTGGTTCGAACGTGTTGATCGCTTCCTCCACGAGGCGGAGCAGGCGCCCGCGCGACTGCCCCGAATCGCGGCTCATGGAGGTGATGTCCGGAAGACCGTAGTTGTACACGGAACGACGCAGTTCCTGAAGCTCTTCGGGAATGGGATCCGCCGTGCTCCGCGTGTTCAGCAGCCACTCCAGGTCCCGATGGACGGATGCCTTGAGCAGTCGCACCGACTGCGCCCAGGAACCCGGCGCATCGCGACGCTCGTGTGGCGCATCATCGGTCAGCCGCTCGAGGAGCGACTGCTGCACCGTGCGCTCGAGCTCGGGCCGGGCCATCGCTCAGCTCTGCGCGCCGAAGCCGATGGCCTGGAGCGGATCCAATCGACAGATGCGAAGGTAGAGCTCCTGACGGGCACTCTCGTCGCCATCCAGCTTCTGGAGACACTGGTGCAGCAGCGCCATGGGGCGCGCCACCAGATCGCCCGCTTCCCACTCCTCGAGCTTGTGACTATCAATGTCGCTCATCATTTCCTGCAGAATGGGCTGGGCCACCTGGAGGAATCCCGCGTCCACCATCACGTTCGCCAGCTCCGATTGGCGCAGAAAGCGGCCGCGGCGTGATTTCTCACGATCGAGCGCGCGCATGAGCAGCTCGATCGCCTTCTCCGGCCGGCCCGCGCGGACTTCGGCCTTGGCGCGGTCCACGACGCCGCGTCCTTCGCGCTCGGGGACGTCCGTTGCGAGCAGTGACGCCGGCGCCGGTACCGCCGCCTCGCCCTCGCCACCAATGAGTTGCTCCTCGCGCAGCCATTGCAGCGTGGCGCCCGTCGCAGCGGGCAGATCGTCCATCAGCGTCATCGCAGGAAGCCCCGGGATCGCGGCAATCAGCGCGCGCAACTCCTCGCGGATCGCGGTCGCGACAATCGCGTATTCCTCGCCCATCGCCTGACACGCCATGAGCGCGTAGCGCTGCAGATCGAGCCAGCCGCGCCCGACGGGGGTGCCCATGACCGTCTCGGCAATCTCGAGGAGTTGTTCCCAGTTCGCATCCAGCATGAGCCCACGCAACTGTGTGCGCTGTCCCGCCGACGGCGCCTCCAACAGCCGGGGATCCGGCGACGCCCCTTCGGCGCGCAGTTCGCCCCAACGCAGGGCACGCAGCATCAGATAGGACGCGGGATTGCGCGGCTCGCTCCGGCGCAGAAATCGTGCGGCCGAAATGGCGCGCGCCGTGGCATCCGCCCGATCCACCGGCTCGGCAGCAAGCATGCCGCCGGGGGCGCCGACTCCCGCTGACGCATCGCCGCCGGCGCTCGCGTTCGGCCCCGCGTTCGCCGCCACGGCCTCCACGGGGTCCGGGTCGAGCTCCAGCTTGCGCGCGAGCAGCTGGCGCGCCGCACGCTGGACCTCTTCCAGCGCTTCACGCAACCGGCGATAGCCCGGTGCCGCGTCGGCGAACTTCGCGCGTCCCAATTCGTCCAACATCTGAAGCGACGCGAGCGTCGCATCCAGGTCGGCCGCGAGCTGCTTGTAGAACGCCTTGGGCGTGTCAGCGAAGGACTTCTCGAAGTCCTCGATGGTCGGCTTGCCGGCTTCAATGGCGAGCGCGCGCTTCTCCTGCTTGCCCGAGTCGCCCTCGGCCTCGGACTCGGAGCCGATCGCGCGCGCCTCCGTGTACACGACGTGGCTGTGTCCCGCGCGACTGAGCGGCACGAAGCGCACCGGGAGATCCAGGCGCGTGCCCATCCACTCCAACGGCGCGGCACGCAATTCGAGATCGTCGTCCTCGACTTCCGGATAGAGATTGTCCCAGAAGGTGTCCAGCAGTCCCCGAATCACATCGAGCGTCGCGCGAAAGCCGCCGAACCCTTCCCGCCGCAGCATCGCTTCCGCGAGCCAGGCGGCGAGCTGCAGGTCCTTGCTCTTCGTGGCAATCGCATCGCCGGTGAGTTTGATCACCTGCGGCCAGTCGGCCACCTTGCGCGTGTGCTGCCACTCGCCCTGCGGCGCGTCGTCATCCTCGCGGCGCGCTTCCTTGATCTTGTCGTAGAGCGGGTCGTAGCGCAGGTCGGCGCCGCCCGGATTCGGGCCGGCGATCGGATTCAGCAGATCGTCGCGAATGGGCATGGCCGGCTCAGGCCGCGCCGGCCAGTGCTGGCGCGATGTCCAGCTCGCGCACCTCGAGGATGGGGAATTCTTCGCCATCCACCAACAGCAACTTCTGTCCCACCGGCAGCTCCGTGCCCTCCTCCAGCTCGCGCCATTCGGTGACGCGACCCAGCCGGACCGCATCATCGGAGTCGGCTGAGGCGAGCGGCGTCATCACGGGGACGAGGACCTCACCCAGGTCGACGCCCTTGAAGGAGTCGCTGGTACGCACCACGGCGGGCGCCCACAGCAGATCCCTGACCCGTCCGGGCGCGGACATGCGCACCGTGGACACCACCTCCAGCGGAATCCAGGTGTACTGACCCGCGGCGAACACTTCGAGCCGCGCTCCGATGCGCGGATCCGCATCGGTGAGCGATTCGAATGGGTTCCCATTCAACGTGCCGCGCACGGACCCGCCGGACAACGGCGCGCGTGGATAGTTCGCCGCCTGGAACATTTCCTGGCGCGTGCGATCGGCGTGCATGGCGCTGCGATAGAGCAACGCGCCCATGCCCGCCTGCGGACCGGCCTGCGCCAGCACGTCGAGTTGTTTCTCGGCGCGCCCGTACTGGCCGGCAAAGCAGAGCAGTTCGAAGAGAAACGTGCGGCGCTGGGTGTCGGTCGGGTTATCCCGAACTTCGGCACCCAGCGCTTCAATCGCTGCATCGAGCCTGCCCGCCTGAAAGAGCTCGCGCGCTCTCATGCGGGGTACTCCATCCTCACTTGGCGGCGTTGAGCTTCAGATCCCAGCTCGCCACCACCGCCGTTCCCTTCGAGCCGTCCACCTTCTGCGGCGTGTACGTCATGTCCACCTTGCCGAACGCGAAGGACACGGACTCGGTGGGCACGTCGTCGCCACCGCTCGACCCCGACCACTGCACGCTGTCCACGAACACCTCGGCGAACTCATACTTGAGGTACTCCACCGGTTCCTTGCCGCCCGCCTTGAAGAGCGTCATGGTGCCCTTCTTGAAGTGCGTGCCGGAACAGCAGTTCTGAAACAGCACCGGACTGGTGGAATCCGTGCGCTTCATGATGTTCATGCCACTGACCGAAGCCTTACCCGACCCGCCACCCGCGCCATGACCGATGGTCGTGGGATTCGAGGCGCCCCAGCTGAAGGACTGAATTTCAATCCAGCCGTTGGCGTGCTTGCTCAGCGATTCGCCCTTCAGGTCGTCGAGTTTCAAGAATGCGTCGAATGCCATCGTGCCGTTCCCCTCCCAGGATTCGTGAGTGCAGCGATTGATGAGACTGCGGAACCTTCGGGACTACTTCGCGGCCGCAGGCAGCTCCGCGACCAGACGCATGGACACACTCAATTCGTCCAGCTGGAAGTGCGGGCGCAGGAAGGCTACCGCGCGATAGGCACCCGGCTTTCCCGCCACTTCGACGACTTCCACGTTGGCTTCCTTGAGCGGACGCTTCGCCTTGACCGACATCGGCGCATCGTCGTTGCCCACGACGTAGTTTGCGATCCAGTTG
>JBOHTE010000862.1:0-4226 GCA_050733555.1 Gemmatimonadaceae bacterium
CAATTGGCTCGGGGACGCCTCTCAGATCGGGGTCGCCGGCGATCTGGCGCGCGAGCAGCACGCGCGGCTCGCCATCGCCAAAGGGCTGGCGCCCGGTGAGCGCAAAGAGCGCGATGCCGGCCATGGAGAAGAGATCCACCGCCGGTCCCTGCGCTTCGTTGAGCAGTTGCTCCGGCGCGGCGAATGCGGGTGTGCCAGACGAGCCGGTGCGATCGAGTCCTTCGCGACTGGCCAGCCCGAAGTCGCCGATGCGCCAGCGCCGCCAGCGGTCAATGAGGATGTTCTCGGGCTTTAGGTCGCGGTGGAGAATGCCGGCCGAGTGTGCGGCAGCGAGCCCGTCGAGCAGCGCGGCAATGGCGGGCGCCACCTCGCCCAGAGGACGCGGCCCCGATCGGCGCACGAGATCGGCGAGTGAGCCGTACTCCATGAGCTCCATGGTGAACCACGCCGAGCCGCCGCGCGAATCCCAGTCGTAAATGGGGACGATGCTGGGGTGCGAGAGCTGCGCGGCGAGCCGCGCCTCGCGGCGGAAGTGCATCACGGCCTGCGGATCGTTGGCGATGCGCGCATGGAGAATCTTGAGCGCCACTTCACGCTCGAGCGCGAGATCGCGCACGCGCCACACGTCGCCGTAGGACCCGCTTCCCAGCTTGGCGAGCATCTCGTAGTCATCGCCCAGCGCCTGGCGCAGCCGGTGGTCCGCATCCGCGGGGAGCGGCCGCACGGCCTCGAACGCGCCGCTGGTGAACACGGTGGATCGGGCGCCGGCGGCGCGCTCCAGGTCGCGCATCATGGCGGTGACGGAGGAATAGCGGCGCTCGGGCTGCTCCGAGAGGGCGCGATCGAGCACGCGCGCCACGGCGTCGGGCGCGTCGGGGCGCACGAGCTTCACGGGCGGGATGTCGTGCGCGGGCGGCGTGTCGCCGGCGAGCGACGTGACGACGACGGCGGCGAGCTGCCACTGGTCGCTGAATTGTGTGGGTTCCCATGCATCGCCCCACTCGGGCGCGGAGAGGCGCCAGCGCGGATCGGGCGCGAGGCCAGGCGGGATCTGCTCGCGCGCCATGGCCCACTGCCAGCCGAGGAGCCACACCTCGCCCAGCGGGGAGAACCAGAGACTGTCCGGCGAGAGTGTGCCGTGCACGCGGTTGCGATCGTGCAGGTAGGCCATGGCGGAGCCGAGCTCGCGGAGCAGGCGCACCGCCGTGCGCAGGTCATCGGCGCCTTCGCGTGAGAGGCGCATGCGGAGCGACTCGCCGTCGATCCAGTGGCGCAGGTAGCCGGGCCCGCGGCGCGACTGGGAGAAGGTATTCCAGACGTGATAGGTCGTGGGGATGAGCCGCTGGTGCAGATGGCCGAGGTTCTTCGCTTCGTCCAGGAGCCAGGCGTGGTGCGCGGGATCGGGCGCCGTGATGAGCGACAGGGAGCGATCGAGCGAGTCGATGAGCTCCATGGAGTGGCGGGTGGCGCCGATCCAGACGCTCTGCGGCCCCCAGCGCCAGCCGGGCGGAAGCTGCCACGAGGCGAGGTGCGGGGGGAGACCGTAGGTGACGCGATAGGCGCCGCTCCAGGTCTCATCGCGCGGTTCCGATTCGAGCGAGCCGGTGATCGTCATGGCACAGCAAAGCTACAGGCGAACGGCGCACGGGCCAAGCGCCGACAGGCCGTGGGCCTGGACACAAAGCCGGCTCCAATCACTTGCACGTCTCGCCATGCGAAAGCGATTTCCGTATGTTCGCGGCGCGTGTCGAGATTCCACGGGGCGAGAGTCCGTGCGGAACGCATCGCGTTGCCGGCTGCCTCCATCTCGACAGCACGCGAAAGGCCCTTGATTCCGCCGAGCCCGATCATCGCATCCCGCATCTCGCAACCTGTCAGATCGTGACACCAGACATGCCCTTCGTGCTCTTCGAGCCGCTCTTCCCCGACGTGGAACCGCCCCGGCGCGCCACCACCGGCTCGGCGGGCTACGACGTGCGGGCGCACGTGCTCGGACGCGACGTGCGCACCGCGGCCAGCAACGCTCAGGCGGTGATTCACGCTGATGCGCGTGGCGTGCTCACGCTCGATCCCGGGGTGACGGCACTGATACCCCTCGGCTTCAGGGCGCGGCTGCCTGAAGGCCACGAAGCGCAGCTCCGGGTGCGGAGCAGCATCGCGTTCCGGAAGGGACTCCAGCTCCCCAACGCCCCCGCGACCATCGACGCGGACTATCCCGACGAGTGGCTCGTGATGATGAAGAACGACAGCGCTGTTCCGGTGACGATCGAACACGGCGAGCGCATCGCGCAGATCGTGTTCAACCGGTTCGAGGTGCTCGAGTGGACCGAAGGCGCCGTGAGCGCGTCAACGGACCGTGCCGGGGGACTGGGCAGCACCGGTTGACGCGGGACACACGTTGCGCTCGCTCAGGCGCGCGACCTCGCGGTCTCCGTACATGGCCACGACCGTGCCGTAGGGCAGCCAGAAGTTCACGCGCGCGGGATGTGATTCCGATCCGGCGCGGACGCCGGCCGTCCTGTCGTATCCCGCCTCGACCACGCGCAGCCGAATCGGGACATCGACGTCCGCAACCGACTCGAGCGCCACGCGCTGTTCGCAGCCAGCGATCAGGGCAATGACTCCCGAGTCCAGCGGCGTATCTGCCGGATCATCGAACGCCAGCGTCGCGCGCAGGGACTGCGCGGCGCGCCGCACCGGCCCGTCAGGTTCACGGCGTGCCAGGGAGTACAACGTGCGGCCAAGGGTCCGGCCTGCCGAATCGGGAAGCGCAAACGTACCGTCCATGGGTGGCGCGCCGTCGAGCCGCCGAGGGATGCTCGGCGCGCTGAGAAACGGCGGCGGCGTGCGCACCGCCATGAGATCATGCACGCTGGGTGCGTAGTCTGGATGTTCGTAGCGGACGAGCACCACGAGCGCGGCAACGCGATTGGTGTCGCCGTACCCGGCGGTTGTCGCCACATTCACGAGTCGCTCGAACAGGCGCGCATCGCGCAGCGCACTGGTGGCTTCGATGAGCATCGCGCGCGCATGGGCATCGCGTTTCTCGTGCCGATCCCAGACCTCGGCGAGCGCCTCGGGCCCGCTCGACGGACACATCGTGACGCTCCATGGGTCGGTGCGATTCCCGGGAGTGTGGCGCAGGTCGGAGACGGCGCGCGTGCACCATGCCGGTTCAATCCGGGAGCGAGAACTACGGCCGGGCGCGCAGCCAACGGCCAGCGCCGCGGGCATGGCGACGAGGAGCGTACCCAAGCGCGCACAGCGTTCGCCGAGTGAATGATCAGTCGCCCGTCTCACATATGCCTCCGCACCTGCACCGCCGGCTGGCGAATCAACCCGGCCTGGCCTGCGGCCTCGGGATTCTGCCGCGATACTCGCCTTCTCAGAATGCGAGGATCATTCCCGTCGGAAGATACTGCTTCGTCAGGACGACGAGAGGCTCCCACTCGCCTGTTGGGCGATCCGGATCCTGCGCGAAGTAGCCATTAGGCGTCTTCACCACATAGAGCATCCGCGCAAGACCTGCGGTCCTGAACTCCGCATTTACGCCTGTTAGCACATTCGAACACGTCCGCTCATCGGTCACGAGGACAACCTTCGTAGAGTCGGTGATCGTGCTGAGGGAAGTCGAGGCGCGGACTTTTCTGCTGTCTGCATCCATGCTCGTCAGTAAGTGGCGAACGTAATGCACGACGTTCGCTGAGAGTGCATCCGGGCTGCGACACGTCTGCGCTTGGGCGCGACCCGCGGTGGCGCAGAACGAGAGCGTGCAGGCGATGACGAGTGCGCTGCGTCCGAAACGGTACATGGAGATTCGCGCAGATCTCTGGTGAAGGTGGGGGCACGCGTCATAGCAGGCCACAGGATATCTCTGCTCCGGGCATCGCAATCATTCACGGTGATGATCGCCCACACAAGTGGCGGTTTCCCACTGGGGAAGCTTGCCCGCACCGAGACACAACGGTGCCCAAACAGGTCACCCGGCCCGATGGAAGACACCCCGATGCGCGGCGCACCGTGCATGTCTGTGGAGTCGCTCTTCCCGGGAATGGAACCGTGCCGGGGGATTCGGCAGCACCGGTTGACTAATGGCAGAGGCCGCCTTAACTCATCGCGGGTAGCGTCGATGACGATGCGGTGACGGGCACCGTGCACTGTAGAGCCTGTCGCGTGAGCATACCAGCGGACGAGGACGGCCATGATACGGCTGCATGGGCTGGGTC
>JBOHTE010000863.1:0-1488 GCA_050733555.1 Gemmatimonadaceae bacterium
TCCTGATACACCGTGTTGTTGCCGTTCAGTTCGCGCGCCTGATCCACGTACGCAATGCGCACGGTGTCGCCCACGGTGAGCGTGCCCGAGTCGGGCTGTTCCTGTCCGGTGATCATGCGGAAGAGCGTCGTCTTGCCCGCGCCGTTCGCGCCGATCACGCCCACGATGCCGCCGCGCGGGAGGCTGAACGACAGGTTCTCGAAGAGCAGCCTGTCGCCGAATGATTTCTTCAGATCCTTCGCGATCACGACGTCATTGCCGAGCCGGGGCGGCGGGGGAATGACGATCTCGTTCTGCAGCACGCGCTCGCCGGTATCTTCGGCGACGAGGTCCTCGTAGCGCGTGATGCGCGCCTTGCTCTTGGCCTGACGCGCGCGGGGCGCAAGTCGCACCCATTCCAGTTCGCGCTCCAGCGTGCGCTGGCGCGCCGAGGCCTGCTTCTCCTCCTGCGCGAGGCGGGTACGCTTCTGGTTGAGCCAGGACGAATAGTTGCCCTCCCATGGAATGCCGCGGCCGCGATCCAGCTCGAGGATCCACTTCGCGACGTTGTCCAGGAAATAGCGGTCGTGCGTGATGGCCACCACGGTGCCCGGGAACTCCGCGAGATGCCGTTCGAGCCACGCCACGCTCTCGGCGTCGAGGTGATTCGTGGGCTCGTCGAGGAGCAGCAGGTCGGGGTGCTCGAGCAGCACCCGGCAGAGCGCAACGCGGCGACGCTCGCCGCCCGAGAGCGTCGTGACATCGGCGTCCGCGGGGGGCAGCCGCAGCGCGTCCATCGCGATGTCCACGGTGCGGTCGAGCTCCCACGCATTCACCGCGTCAATGCGTTCCTGCACCGCTGCCTGCTCGTCGAGCAGCTTCTGCATGGCGTCGTCCGACATGGGCTCGGCGAAGCGTGCGGAGATCTCCTCGAAGCGCTGAAGAAGCGCACGGGTGTCCCGCACGCCTTCCTCCACGTTGCCCTTCACGTCCTTGCCGGGGTCGAGCTGTGGCTCCTGCGGGAGGTAGCCCACGCGCGTGCCCGCCGCGGCCCAGGCTTCGCCCTGCGTGTCGTGATCCACACCGGCCATGATGCGGAGGAGCGACGACTTGCCGGCGCCGTTGGGGCCGAGTACGCCGATCTTGGCCCCGGGGTAGAAGGAGAGCCAGATGCCATCGAGAATGATGCGCGAAGGTGGAACCACCTTGCGCAGGTCCTTCATGACGTAGATGAACTGGGGGGCCACAGGGGAATGGGGCTAAGGAGAAAGGGAATCGGCAAACGGGAATGGGGAATCGGCCGCCCCACACTACCCCGCCCCTGGGAATGGGCAATCGGGAATGGGGAATCGGTAAGGCAATCCGCCCCCTCCCGCCGCACCCCTATTTCATCAAAAGCAGGGAATCGGCCTCCCCATTCCCCATTCCCACCATTCCCCATTCCCGTTTGCCCATTCCCCAGGGCGGGGCGGTGTGGCGGGGCCTAAAACTCGGGTATCCCTGACACCG
>JBOHTE010000864.1:0-2952 GCA_050733555.1 Gemmatimonadaceae bacterium
GATCGCACTCCGGAGTGAGTAACATGGAATCCCTCGTCCAGGATGTTCGCGTCTCGATCCGCTCGCTGCTCAGAACTCGCAACTTCACGGTTGCGTCCGTCCTGGCGCTGGCGCTGGGCATTGGCGCCACGACCGCGATGTTCAGCGTGCTCTATGGCGTGCTGCTGCGCCCGTTGCCGTACCCCGAACCGGATCGGATCGTGGAGCCCGCGTGGAACTACAACGGGCAGCGTGAAGGCATGGCCGCCACATACGTGCAGTTCCGGTTCCTGGCAGAGCACAACCGCGTGTTCCAGTATCTCGCCGCCACCTCGCCGGTGGGATTCAGCGTGTATACGGGCGGCGAGGCGGTGCGTGCCAACGCGCTGCGCGTGTCGCAGGATTATTTCCACGTGCTTGGCGTACCACCGGCCATTGGCCGCGGATTTCTCCCGCAGGAAGATCAGCCCGGCGGCGCGCGCGTGGTGGTGCTGAGCCACGAGTTCTGGATGCAGCGCTACAACGGCGACGCCGGCGTTATAGGACAATCCATCCAGATGGATGGTGAGCCGTACACCATCGTTGGCGTGATGCCAGCGAGGTTCCAGGCGCTGCCTGCCGTGGACCTGTGGTCCACCATGGGCCAGGTGTCCACAACCATTGGCGGCGGGTCCAATCTCTCGCTCATCGGGCGGCTCGAGCCCGGGCTGTCGCTGGCGCGCGCACGCGCTGGAGCGCAGGTCACCGGCGCAGACTTCCAGCAGGAGTTCAAGAAGTGGGGCTTCGAGAAGGGGCGGCTCGAGCTGATGCCGTATCAGGATCTCGTGAGCAACGACGTGCGCACGCCGGTGCTGATTCTCTTTGGCGCCATTGGCTTCGTGCTGCTCATTGCCTGCGCCAACGTCGCGAACCTGCTCTTCGGCCGCGCGGCCGCGCGCGGCAAGGAGCTCTCGCTGCGCGTCGCACTCGGCGCCTCGCGCGGTCGCATCATGCGGCAGCTCATCACGGAGAGCGTGCTGCTGTCGCTGGCCGGCGGTCTCTTTGGGATGCTGCTGGCGTACTGGGGGCTGCACGCGCTGCTCGCGCTCGCCCCGGACGACCTGCCACGCGCCGCGGCCATTCACCTGGATCGCTGGGCGGTGCTGTTTGCGTTCGGGATCGCGCTGCTCACCGGCCTGCTCTCGGGACTGATGCCGGCCTGGCGCGCCGCACGCGGCGATGTGCAGGACGTGCTGGGTGGCGCCGGGCGCTCCACGGGTTCGGTGCGCGAGGGACGAGCGCGCAACGTGCTCGTGGTGGGCGAGATCGCGCTCTCGCTGATGCTGCTCATCGGGGCCGGCCTGCTCATCCGCACCTATGCGAACCTGGCGCACTCCGACGCGGGATTCGATGCGGGGCATTTGCTCACCGCCGAGATCTGGCTCACCGGGCGCTACGACTCCACGGCGAAAGTCGCGAACTTCTACCAGCGCGTGATTGACCGTCTCGATGCGCTGTCCGGCGTGCAATCGGCCACCGTGGTGGAGGCCGGCCTCCCGCTGGAGCGGGGCGGCAATCTGAATCCGCGCATCGAGGGACAGGAAGGCACCCCCTCGGTGGACTATCGCACCGTGACGCCCGGTTTCTTTCAGACGCTGGGTGTGAAGCTCGAGCAGGGGCGCGTCATGTCCACCATCGACGCGTCCACCTCCGAGCCGGTGGTGAACGTGAACGACGCGTTCGTGCACCGCTACCTCGCCGGCCGCGATGCTGTGGGATCCGTGCTGACGCTCAGCGGCAAGGATCGCCGCATTGTCGGCGTGGTGGGCGACGTGAAATCATTCATCGGCAACCCGGCGCCCGCCATCATCTACATGCCGTCGGCGCAGACGCCCATTGGGCTCACGAGGACATTCGGCGTCTGGTACCCCACCCACGTCATCGTCCGCACCACGGGCGACCCCGCGGCGCTGCACAACGCACTCATTCAGACCATTCACGACGCGGACGCCGAGGTACCCATCGGGCGCGTCCGGTCAATGGACGACGTGCTGCACGCATCGCTGCAGATACAGCAATTCGTCATGACACTGCTGAGCGTCTTCGCCGCGCTGGCGCTGATGCTTGCCGCCGTGGGTGTGTACGGCCTGCTGTCATTCATGGTCGCCCAGCGCACGCACGAGATTGGTGTTCGCATGGCGATTGGCGCACAGACGGGCGACGTGATGCGACTCGTCATTTGGCGTGCGCTGGCGCTCGCGCTGATCGGCGTGGTGATCGGACTCGTGGGCGCCCGCGCGCTCACGCACGTCCTGGCCAGCCAGCTTTTCGGTGTGGCGGCCACCGACCTCGCCACCTTTGTCGCTGTTTCGGGAACCCTCATGCTCGTTGCGCTCGCCGCGAGTTATCTCCCGGCGCGCCGAGCGACGCGCGTGGATCCCATGATCGCGCTGCGGAACGAATGATCGTGCGTGCGCGTGCAAACGGACTGCCGCTGCCGGCGCGGTGCTACAGGGGTCGAAACAACCCTGCGAGCAGGATCGTACAGGGCGATACCGCACCGGCGGGGTGCCAGATCAGTTCATGGCGTTCGATGCGGGGCACTGCCGCTCCTGGCGTCCATTCCTCGACGCTCATCTCATCCGCGTCCACAATCCAGTAGAGCGGTACACCTTGTCTCTGATACAGCTCTCGCTTGACGCCGCGATCCGCACCGGCGGTGCGCGGGCTGAGCACTTCAATGGCCAGCAGCAGGTGGCGGATCTGCCGGTAATCGAAGGTTCGCGCTTCGTCCAGTGGCACGACGAATACGTCGGGCTGCACCATGGTATCACGCATCCCCCACGACACATCGGCAGGCGCACGAACCTGAAGGCCTACCGGCTCCAGCACGAGGTATGCGCGCAGCGTATACGCCAGCCGATCCACGACCTCCTGATGCCACCAGCGCGGCGCCGGCGTCACCAGCAGTTCCCCATTGACCGTCTCGTAGCG
>JBOHTE010000865.1:0-2695 GCA_050733555.1 Gemmatimonadaceae bacterium
AGCAGCGTGCCGCCGCAGCCGATCTCGATGTCGTCGCAATGCGCCCCAATACACAGGATCTCGAGGCAGCGGCCGGCCGGGGCCGGGATGGTCAGCGGGAACACTGTCCCATTATCGCTTCCACACCATCCACGGGCAGACGCCCTGCGCTTCCATGCGGTCGAAGGTGATCTTGTCCTTGAAGGTATCCATCGCGCGCCAGAAGCCGTCGTGGCGATACACGGCGAGCAACTGCTTCTCGATCAGGCGCTGGAACGGTTGCTCCAACAGCTCATCACCCTTCTCAATGTAGTCGAAGATGCTCTGGCGCAGGACAAAGAAGCCGCCGTTGATGAGCACTTCCTTGTTGGACATGCCGTTGATGCCCGTCGCGAAACCCTCGGGCGTCGCATCCACGGTATGAAAGCTGAGCGAACCGCAAACACCCGCAACGCTTGCCACGACCTGCTTGGCGTTGAAGTCGGCGATCATGCGATCGATCGGCAGATCGGACAAACCATCCGCGTAGTTCGCCAGAAACACCGGTTCGCCCTCCAGGTACTTGCGCACCCGCAGCAGGCGTTCGCCGATGTTGGAGTGCAACCCGGTGTCGGCGAAGGTAATGCGCCAGTCATCCGTGTCGGTCGAGAGCAGCTCCACGCGGCGACAACCCTCCGACAGCGTGAAGTCGTTTGACAGGCACTCATTGTAATTGAGGAAATAGTCGCGGATGAGGTCGCCGCGATAGCCCAGGCACAACACGAAGTCCGTATGGCCGAAGTGCGCGTAGTAGCGCATCAGATGCCAGATGATGGGCCGAATGCCGATGTTGACGAGCGGCTTCGGCATTGGCTCCGCATGCGCGCGCAATCGCGTACCCAGCCCGCCACAGAACAAGACAACTTTCATGACTTCCCCCAATTCACGGAACCGGACGTGCCGCGCCCGGAGACGCGGCAGCACCATGCACATCCGCAGTTCGTATGTTGCGCGCGGCACGCCTGGGCCGGACCCGTCCAATGCGGCGGGACTGTTGCCCGTAATTTTGGAGCGTTGGCAGGGACAGGGGACAGAGCGTGATCAGCAATCGAGATACACCGCAGGTGTACGACGTTCGAGTGGCCGCAGCGGCAACCGCCCGGCCTGGTTTCGCGAGCGCTATGGTGTATCCGGAGACCGCTCGCGATACCGGTGCCACCTGTCGGGGTCATGCACGAGCCTGGGGCTGACGGCCGGACGGACAAGAAGGAGCGGGGAGAGACGACGTGGAAGGCGTCCTGTGGCTGGGGAAAAGATACACCCGCGGCTCGCGCAAAGAGGCAACGCCGTCAACTGCCGGCAACCGGTCACGCCACCGGCCGTGCGCTTGCTGCAGAGGTCGCCAGAATGCAGAATCGCCAATCAGTGATCGCGCCATCCGGTTCGCCCCCATGTAATGGAACGCCCGCGCGCAAGTCGCATCCCGTGTCCTCAGCGCACATCCTTACCGGTCCAGAATCGGCAAATACCGCCGCCAGGGACCGACCGCCTCGCGATACTGCTTCGCCATCACGCGCGCAGCCTGCGCCACGTGTCCCAGATCGTGCACAACCCACGCGGCCAGCAACTGTCGGAGCGTGACCGTGCCGAGTTCCGGAGGCTCGCCCTGCAGCGCGAGCTGCGCGTCGCCAAGTCGCCACGCCGTGAGCGTGGCCAGGTTGTCCGCGCGAAGCTGGGCGAATTCATCGAGCAACGCGCCGAGCGGCCTTCCCTGATTGTCGCGCAATTGCGCGAAGCGATCGAATGGCGTGAAGCGCCGGTCTTCGCCTTGCGCGAGGATGAGCCGCGCACGCGGGATCCAGTCCGTGCGTTCCCCATGGATCAGGTGGCCCATGATGACGAAGGGACTCCATGTCTCCGGTCCCTCGGTGGCGTCGGTCCATACCGGATCGAGCTCGGCGAGCATCGCTCGCATCAGGGCGGGAGTGCGTTCTAGAATGGCGGTGCCCTGTGCGAGGGCGAACGATGCTTCAGTCATGCGAGTCTCCGGACTGACGGCCCACAGGGAGCAGGAAAGGCGTGTTCCGCTTGTACACCGTGTAGCGGTCTCCGAATCGCGCTTCGAGCTCCTTCTCTTCGATGAGCTTGTGATACGTGAAGATGGCCGCCGCAAATACGCTCACGCCACCGTACAGCGCAGCGGGGCTGTTGGCGAGGAACGTCCAACCGGCAAGCCAGAACACCGCTCCCAGCGCCATGGGGTTCCGGCAGCGGCGATACAGTCCGTCCGTCAACAGCCTGCGCGTGGGAAGAAGCGGGAACGGCGTACCATCTCCTCGTCTGTGCTGCCAGTAGATGGAGCTGGCGAGCCAGGGCACCCCAATGGCGAAGCACACGAGCGCAGCCACACGAGAGGCGTCGCGCTGCATGAGCGGGCCAACGTGCAGGATCGCATCGAGGTACACGCCACCCGCGAGCAGGACAAGCGGGATCAATCCCAGCTCGAGCGAGGCCCCCACGAGCATTGCGGCGCCGATCTGGAGCGGCGTGTACGCGGCGCGCGATCGCCGGACCATGAACTCGCTCACAGCCGCGATGCCTCGCACAAGAGGGGGTGCGCCAGCGCGATCAGGCTGCTCGGTCATGTCGACCTCCCCGGAGCGGTTCCCGGCCACGTCGCCGGGTCCTGTCTATAGAACGATCGAAGGATGTCGTACAGCGCAGCATGCGCGTCGCG
>JBOHTE010000866.1:0-1914 GCA_050733555.1 Gemmatimonadaceae bacterium
AACAGGATCTCGCCGAGGCGCGTCCGGATCCGGCCAACGTCGTACGTCTTCGGGGACTGCGCGGTGCTCGACGTGAACGGGACGGCGAGCAGCATGGTGAGCAGGATGCGACGCATCATGGCCGTCAGGGAAAGGGTTCGGGCGTGCAGTGGTGCGGCACATGCACGCAGAGCGGGCGCGAGCACACAGAAACTACGCGCTGTCGCGGTATGCGCCAGCCGATCAGGAATCGCATATTTCACCGCGGTCATCGACGGCCTCGCCACCACACCTTCTGCCCATACCCGGCACACTTCCATGAAGCCAGACTCCAGCGGATACATCGCCGCCAACGGCGTGGACTACTGGTTCGAGATCCACGGCACCGGTCAACCGTTGCTCCTGCTGCATGGCGGACTCCTCTCGACCGGCATGTTCGGCCCGACGCTCACCACGCTGACCGAACAGCGCCGCGTCATCGGAGTCGATCTGCACGGGCACGGCCGTACCGCGCTCGGCACACGAAAGATCAACGCGGCCGACATCGGCCGCGACCTGGCCGTCGTGATACAGCAGCTCGGGCTCCGCGAGGTGGACGTGATGGGCTACTCGTTTGGCGCCACCTGCGCCTTGCAGCTCGCGTTTCAGCAACCCGCGCTGGTGCGCCGGCTGGTCGTTGTCTCCGCGCCGTACGCGCGGAATGGCTTCTTCAGTGAAATGCTGCCGCAGCAGGCCGCGGTGAGCGGGGCCATGGCGGAGGCCATGAAGGACTCGCCGATGTACCAGTCGTACGCGGAGATTGCACCGCACCCGGAGGAGTTTCCGCGGCTGCTCGACAACATGGGTGAATTCATGCGCCAGGACTATGACTGGTCGGCGAGCGTGAAGAAGCTGGAGATGCCGGTCATGCTGGTCTATGGCGATGCCGACATGGTCCGTCCCGAGCACATCGTCTCGTTCTATCAGTTGCTCGGTGGCGGCTTGAGAGACGCGGGCTGGACGCGTGAGCACATGTCGAAGAACCGGCTCGCGATCATTCCCGACCGCACGCACTACGAGTTGGGCGCGTCGCCGATCCTGGCTCCCACCGTGCTGCCGTTCCTCGACGGGTAGAGGGGGTTCGGCTGAACCGTTACCGGCAGGACGACGCAATGGCTTCGATCCAGTCCCGGATTTGCGCGCTCGCTGAGAGTCGATCCGAGACCGTTGCCGTTGCTGTCTTGTCCTATATGTTCTCCTTGACCCCTTTCCGTCCCGTATGATCGACGCCATTGATCGCAAAATCCTGACGCTTCTTCAGGCCGACGGCCGCATGTCGAACGCAGCGATTGCCCGGCGCGTCGGTCTCGCGCCCTCGGCGATCTTCGAGCGGCTGCGCAAGCTGGAAGATCGCGGGATCGTGCGCGGCTACACCGCGCTCGTGGACCCGGCCGCGATCGGCCTGGGCCTGCTCGCGTACATCATGGTGCGGGTCACGGAGCGTCCCGCCACCGACCGCGTGGCCGAGCAGATCGCCAGGGCGCCGGAGGTCCTGGAGGTGCACAACGTGGCGGGCGAGGACTGCTATCTCGTCAAGGTGCGCGCCGTGGATACGACGGACCTGAGCCGGATCCTGCGAAAGCGCATCGGCGCCATCAAGGCGATCGGCGGCACGCGGACGATCATCGTGTTGAGCACGATCAAGGAGAGCACGGTGCTCCCGGTGGTCGAGCGCGCCACGGCTGGCTCCGCCACACCCTGAACGGCCGCGGAACCGCGCTCCCTTCCAGTACGTTCATTACCTCCCGGGCATCATCTCCCCGGGGGCAGCGGCGCGCATGCCGCCTCGCCTGCCGCGCCCGGCTGCGGCAATCCGTCCGGCCTCACGTGGCGGGGAACAAGATGGGACTGCGGCGAATTATATTCGGATGAAAAGCCAATTCCATGTCGTTCAAG
>JBOHTE010000867.1:0-3420 GCA_050733555.1 Gemmatimonadaceae bacterium
GCACGGCATCGTCGCCCGCAAAGCCGATGCAGTAGCACGTGATGTCGCGCTCGGGCTGCGCGCGCCGCATCATGGCGACGACGGCACTCGAGTCCAGTCCGCCCGACAGAAACGCACCCACCGGAACGTCCGAAATCAATTGGCGACCCACAGCGCGCACGATCAGTGCGTGGAGTTCTCGCGCAATGTCGGCTTCGGAGCCGCGCATCGGTTCGCGACCATACGGCAGATCGTAGTAGCACCATTCCCGCGCGATCGAGCCATCACGGACAAGCAGCGCATGCCCGGGTTGCAGCTTGAACACTTCCTTCAGGAGTGTCTGCGGCGCCGGCGTCCAGAGCAGCGCCAGGTGTTGGTGGAGCGCGACAGGGTTCAGCGTTCGCGCGAGCGGCTCATGTTGAAGCAGCGCCTTGAGCTCCGACGCGAAGAGAAATCCGTCGCTCGTGGTCGTGTGGTAGAGCGGCTTCACCCCCAGTTGATCGCGGGCGATGAAGAGGTCACCTCGCTGCACGCCCGGTGGCCGTCCCGATTCGCGGCCGTCAAAGATGGCAAACGCAAAGATGCCCTCGAGCTGTTCGAGCATCGCGGTGCCGTGCTCCGCGTAGAGGTGCAACAGAACTTCGGAATCCGTGGCGCTGTGGAAGCGATGGCCTTTCGCTTCGAGCGCGCGCCGCAGGTCGCGAAAGTTGTACAGCTCCCCGTTGTAGATCAGCAGGAGCTCGCTCCGCGAATCAGAGCCACAGCGGGCGCAGGCCACCCTCATCGGCTGGCGGCCGAGGGCCGAGACATCGATGATGGCCAGGCGGCGGTGGGCCAGGCCGACCATCATGTCGCCATTTCCTCCGGGGAGCATGACGGCGCCTTCCCCATCAGGACCGCGATGCGCGATCGAGAGACTCATCCGCTCGAGCAAGTCCGAGGGAAAGGCGCCTTGAAATCCTGCAATACCGCACATGGATCAGGCGTACCGCTCGTAGGCATCGACGTGTTCTCTCGCTCTGTGCTCCCAGCTCCATCCCACGGGCGGCGCGAGCAACCGAGGCGGCAGCGCTCCCGAGAGGGCCTCGCCGAGCCTGACGGCAAGATCGGCATCATCGCGCGGGGCGAACGCCGTCCCCACTCCGGCGTTCGCGAGCAGCTCCATATGCGATCCGATACGAGTACAGAGCAGCGGTGCACCCATCGCCACTGCCTCTGCCACCGGCAGGCTGAACGCCTCGAGCCTGCTACATGAGATGACGATACGGGCCCGGCAGATCTGCTCCAGATAGTCCGCGCGCTTCAGGGTGCCAGTGATGCAGACCTGATCCGCGAGGCCGAGCGAATTCACCAGCGCATGGAGAGTGGCACGCCGGGGCTCAGGCTCAACGCCACCAATGCGAAGCACAAGACCCCGGCGCAGCTCGTGCGGTACGCGCAACCAGGCACGCACGGCAGTCTGTTCGTCCTTTCGCGGACCGATTCCACCCAGCACGAACACGTGATCGCCGTCGCCCGTCCACCAGGAATCGCCCACGTCAACGCCATTCGGCACGACGACAGATGGAATCCGAACACGCTTCTCGACCTCGTGCAGGACCTGTTGCGAGACCGAAACTGCCAGCTTCCAGGAATCGGACGAGAGCTGTCGCCACGAGGCGCGAGCACGGTTCTTCAACCATTCCTGCGTCGGTTTGGGCGCGCCGCCATCCAGACGGAAGTGAAACATGTCCTGGAAGTACAGTACCGCCCGCGTGTCGCGCGGCGCGAGGCCGTTGGGACAGAATATCAGGTCCGCGAGGCACTCATCGGCCAGGCGAGGGAGCTCGGACAGGAGATGCGCGGCCCAGTTACCGCCGGGGAGTGTGATTCCTTCAACACCATCCGGGAGGAGGGATGTGTCGAAGCCGCGGCGAACAGCAATGATGACCTGGGAGACACGCGGGTCACGCTGCCATCCTGTGGTCAGGCCGTGGAGAATGTAGCGGCTGGATGGGGTGCGAACGGAACGCGCATCAAAGAGGATGCGCATCATTACCGCCAGAACGAGGACAGCTGCGCCGGCATTATCCGCCACGTCATGGTACGACTCCGGACAAGGAGATGCTGCGGCCAGTTCTTGTTCATGCAGGGGCGTTCAACGAGTGCGAAGTACGCCGTGCTCACCAGCAGCTGCGCCGGCAGCAGCAGCAAGGACTGCAACAGGAAGTGGCCCGTAAACGTCTTCGAACTTCCTATGCGTACGGTATGCCGGCCCAATGCAGATATGAACGGGTAATGTAGCAGATAGATCGAGTAGCACATTCCGCCGATCGTCGTGAGCCATCTATTCGACAACAGGCGACGGAGCAGGTTGCCGCGAAAGGTGGCGCAGAACACGATGAACGCCAGCAGGGGGAAAGATGCAGTGGGACTCGGAACGAATACCCATGTTGCCAGCAATGCCGCCCAGCCGAATATCCCAACAGCGTCCCACGCTGCCGGGATCGTGGACGGCTGACGCCATTCCGTGAGGTACAGATCCGCCAGGATGAAACCGATCAGGAAGAACTGAAGGAAGTTGAGCAGCGTGAGGGACAGGCGCGGGCTGCCCGTGATGCCCAATGACTGCGCCGCAAGCACCACGGCGATGGCGGCGACGATGATCGCGCGGCGTGTCCAGCGTGGCCCGACCGCGAATACGCTCGCGAGAACCGGAGCCAGGAGATAGAACTGGACCTCGATTTCGAGTGACCACGCCACGACATTGAGCGTGCTCCCCGTGCCATAGATGAGATTGTGCAGGTACGCCAAACTTGCGAGCAGGTGGGGCAGAAGCACGCGCGCCCCTCCGGAGTAATGGCCAGCAACCGCGAGCACGAAGATCCCGACCATCGCGATGATGTACGGCGGCTCCAGCCGGGTAAGGCGCCGCAGGAAGTACGCGCGCAGGCGCGGCGCAGGACGTTCGCGCAGGTGATGCGCCGCGAAGGGAAGCGCCAGTACGAATCCGCTGATGATGAAAAAGAGCTGGACACCGTAATGACCGGTAGCCGTGATCCGCGCCAGCGCGTGGTCGAGTGGCGACTGAAGCTGCGCCGTGGGCGACCGCGCAAGGGTGAAGCCACCCAGATGGAAGAGTACCACGAGAACGATAGACACGAATCGCAGCCCATCGATCTCCGGAATGAACTGCCCCGACGTGGTGCGTCGGGAGAGACGAGCCAGGAGCCTGTCGCCGACTTTCACGCGCCTCGGGCGATACCCGCGGCCTCGCGCAGCAACGCGAGTTCGTCGGCCACACGTTTCGCAAATCGTTCCGCAGAAAGCTCACGCTCGGCGTATTCACGGCCGCGTGCGCCCATGGCCGCGAGCAACGTCGGGTCGCCGGCCAGCCTGCGAATCGCATCCGCAAGCGCCGCGGCCGTATGGTCCACCAGGATGCCTCCACCACTCTGGCGC
>JBOHTE010000868.1:0-13303 GCA_050733555.1 Gemmatimonadaceae bacterium
TCGAGACGGTGCGCATTCGCTCCGTGCTCACGTGCGAGGCGAAGCGCGGGCTCTGCCAGATGTGTTACGGCAGAAATCTCGCGACGATGGCGATGGTCGATCTCGGCGAGGCGGTTGGCATTCTGGCCGCACAGTCCATCGGCGAGCCGGGGACGCAGCTCACGCTTCGGACGTTCCACATCGGCGGCACCGCGGCACGCATTGCGGAGCAGACGGCGCGGAAGTCGAAGGTTGCGGGGACCATCGAGTACGGCGAGCGGTTGGTGTTCGTGACCAACCCCGAGGGACAGCGCATCGTCACCTCGTACGAGGGCGACATCATCATTCGGGCGAGCAGCGACGAGAACGCCGCCGTGGTCTCGCGCTTCCAGGTACCGCTCGGCGCGTTCCTCATGGTGAACGATCGCGCGGAGATCAAGAAGGACGGAGTGGTGTTCACGTGGGATCCGTATACCACGCCGATCATCGCGGACGTCGAGGGAACGATCCGGTTCGTGGATCTCGTCGAGGAAGAGTCGCTCTCCGAGGAGCTCGATGAGCTCACCGGTCTGCGGCAGCGCGTCGTGATCGAGGACCGCGAGAAGAAGCTCCACCCGCACATCGAGATCGTGCAGGAGAAGGGCGGGAAGGAGAAGCGGTTGCGCGACTTCGTGGTGCCGGTGGGCGCACAGCTCATCGTGCAGGATGGCTCGAAGATCTCGGCGGGTACCATTCTCGCCAAGATCGGCCGTGAGGCGTACAAGACGCGCGACATCACGGGCGGTCTGCCGCGCGTGGCGGAGCTGTTCGAGGCGCGCCGTCCGAAGGATCCGGCCACGATTTCGGAGATCGACGGTGTCGTGCGGTTCGGCGAGATCAAGCGCGGCAAGCGCGAGATCTTCGTGCAGCCGCTGATGGAGACGGACGACGGTGTGTTTGCCGTCGACGAGACGCAGCCGGCGCAGCTGTACGAGGTGCCGGCGGGTAAGCACCTGCGAGTGCACGAGGGCGACCGCGTGCGCGCTGGAGATCGTCTGTCCGAGGGCCCGGTGAATCCGCACGACATTCTGCGGATCAAGGGACCGAGGGCGGTGCAGGAATATCTGTTGAACGAAGTGCAGGAGGTCTATCGCCTGCAGGGTGTGAAGATCAACGACAAGCACATCGGCGTGATCGTGCGTCAGATGCTGCAGAAGGTCCGGGTTCTGGAGCCTGGGGAGACCCAGATGCTCGAGGGCGAGCACGTGGACAAGGCGATCTTCCGCGACACGAACGAACGTTCGAAGCAGAGCGACGAGAGTCCGGCCACGTCGGAGCCGCTGCTGCTCGGGATCACGAAGGCGAGTCTGACGACGCAGTCGTTCATTTCGGCGGCGAGCTTCCAGGAGACCACGCGCGTGCTCACCGACGCGGCGATCCGCGGCGCCAAGGACGACCTCCTGGGCCTCAAGGAGAACATCATCATTGGCCACCTGATCCCGGCCGGGACGGGGCAGTATCGCTACTCGGACGTGGAGATTGAAGGAGTGGAAGTGCCCGCACCGCCGGAGGAGCCTATCCTGCCGCCGGCCGAGCAGCCCTTCGCGCACATGCTGGCCAGTGCGGAGGAACAGGAGCAGGTGACGAAGTAACTGGTTGCTGGTTGTTGGTAGCTGGACATCCCACGCCCTTCCAGCTACCAGCTACCGACTCTAAACCAGCTACCGACTCTAAACCAGCTACCAGCTACCCGAAACCAGACTATCTTACAACGCTATGCCAACGATCAATCAGCTTGTCCGGCGCAGTCGCCAGGACGTGGAAAAGAAGGAGAAGGCGCCGGCGCTGAAGGGGAACCCCCAGAAGCGCGGGGTCTGCACGCGTGTCTACACCACGACACCGAAGAAGCCGAATTCCGCGCTGCGCAAGGTCGCACGCGTGCGGCTGACCAACGGGTTCGAGGTGTCGGCATACATCCCCGGTGAGGGACACAATCTGCAGGAACACTCCATCGTGCTCATTCGCGGTGGTCGTGTGAAAGACCTGCCGGGTGTGCGCTATCACATCGTTCGCGGATCGCTCGACGCGTCCGGCGTGAATGGACGCAACAAGAGCCGGTCGAAGTACGGAACCAAGAAGCCCAAGGGCGCAGCCGCCGGAGGAAGGAAGTGAGCCGCCGTCAGAAATCCGTCAAGCGCCCGGTTCTGCCGGATGCGCGCTACGACAGCCAGACCGTCTCCAAGTTCATCAATACGTTGATGCTCGAGGGCAAGAAGTCCACCGCGGAGCACATTTTCTACGGTGCCATGGACCTCGTGGAATCCCGTACCGGGCAGCCCGGCGTGAACGTCTTCAAGGCGGCCCTCCAGAATCTCAAGCCGGTGGTCGAGGTCAAGAGCCGCCGCGTGGGCGGCGCAACGTACCAGGTGCCCGTGGAGGTGCGTCCCGAACGACGCACGGCGCTGGCCATGCGCTGGCTCATGAGTTACTCGCGCGCCCGCACGGAGAAGTCCATGGCGGAAAAGCTCGCGGCCGAGGTGATTGCGGCGTCCAAGGGGGAAGGGAACGCCGTGAAGAAGAAGGACGACACGCACCGCATGGCGGAGGCGAACAAGGCCTTCGCGCACTATCGCTGGTAGCCGTTGTTCGCCGCATGACGATCGTGGCCCCGACCGGAGCAGGCACTCCAGGCGGGGCCATGTCGCATCCGGCCGGTGTGTGAACGCCTGATCGGCTATGGGCGGTCCGGCCTGTATGCCTTACATTGCGGCAATCATCTTCCGACCCGGCCGCCGATTCGGAGCCACCTGACGGGACGGGGAGATCGCTTGCTTCGTTCCATCTCATGATGCTCCGCGTTCATTCCTTCCCATGCCACCGGTAAGCGGTTCGCCCACCAGGTCGGCATTCCGCCGGTACGCCGGTCCGACCGCATTGCTGCTGTCGGCGGCGATTCTTGGCTTGCTCGCGGGCTGGGCCGCACAGCGGCGCGCGGAGCGTTTGCGGCAGGACACAGGCGCGCAGTGGAACGACCGGCTCGTCGCGAGTGCAGCCGCTACGAGCATGGCGACGCAGTCGTGGCTGCGGGAGCGGCAGAGCGACGCGAAGGTCGCGGCGCGCGAAGCGGCGCACGTGCTGGCGCTGGAACGGATCGGCGGACAGGGCAGCGCAGACGCCTATCTCATGGCGCGGGCCCGACTCGATACACTGCTCACGCTGATGACGCCCGAGTACGGCTACTCAGCCGCGTGGGTGCTGGACAGGCAGGGGCGCGTGATCTCCGCATCCCGGAATGCGCCGCCGCTGTCGGTCTTCGAATCCGCGGGCGCCGTCTCGGCGTCCCGGTCGTTCACCGGGCTGACGCTCGGGCCGTACCGGGCGGACTCGGGCCAGTTGCGGATCGCCACGATCGAGCCTGTCCCGGGACGCACACCGGCACGCAGTGTGGGCGCGGTCGTCATCCAGTACGATCCGCGCCTGCAGCTCATTCCGGTTGCCCTCGGGCCCAAGCTCATCGTGTTGGGCGCGCGAGGGGAGATCGTCATGCCCGCCCAGGACAGTCTGTTCGTCGTGCAGCGCCGACTCGAGCACGGCGACTCGGATGTCGTGGCGGAGAGCTGGATCCACGCGCCCTTTCCGTCGGAGTTCGCCCTTCGCTCGCGCGACACCGTCGGTGCGTTCGTCAACGAATACGGCACGAAGATTCTCGCGGCGTCACGGCGGGTGCGCGGCACCGACTGGACGGTTGTCCGCAGCGTCGACGAGAGTGTGGCCTACGCGGAAGTGCAGGGCCAGTTGCGCCGCGATGCGCTCGCCGCCCTCGCGGTGTTCGCGCTCGCGGTGGTGGCGTCCACCGGATTCGGCTACGCGGCCCGCTCGCTTCGCATTCGGACGCTGGCGGAGTCCGAGGCGCGCTACAGGCTGCTGGCCGAACATGCCACGGATCTCATCGCGCGTCACTCCACGGACGGACGCTATCAGTACGTGTCACCGTCCATCGCGTTGCTCACCGGATACGAGCCGCGCGAGCTGATCGGGCGGGATCCGTTCGACTTCATTCACCCGGATGACATGGAACTGGTGCGCGAAGCGCATCGCGACATGCTCCTTGGCCTGCGGCGCGGCAGCACACGCTTCCGCCTGCGACACAAGAACGGCAACTACGTGTGGGTCGACACGCGCGGCCGGGCGGTCGTGGGCGACGATGGCTCGGTGGGCGAATTCGTGACCGTCTCGCGCGACGTGTCGGATCGCAAGGCGTCCGAAGATGTGTTGCGCCGCCAGGCGCTGCTCTTCGAAAACCTGTACGATGGTGTCATCCTGATGGATGAAGGCGGCTTCATCGTCGACTGGAATCCGGCGGCCGAGCGCATTTTCGGCTATACGCGCGACGACATGATCGGCCGGAGCCCGGGCATGCTGCAGCACGCCGATGAGCGGCCCTACCTGGAGTCCGAGATCTTCGAGCGCGTGATCCTCGACGGACGGTGGCAGGGAGAGTTCCGCTTTCAGCGCCGGGACGGCAACGGCGGGACGGTGGAGGTGGTGGTTGTCCGGCTCCATGATTCCGCGGGCCGGTTCGCCGGCATGCTTGGCGTCAATCGTGACATCACGCGTCGCCGGCAGATGGAATCCGCGCTCCAGGAAAGCGAGGGGCGACTCCGTCAGGCGCAGAAAATGGAGGCCGTGGGGCGTCTGGCGGGTGGCATCGCGCACGACTTCAACAACCTGCTCACGGCCATCACCAGCAATGCGGAGTTCGCGCTGGCGGGGCTCGACCGCGGCACGCCACAGCATGGAGAGGTGGAGGAAATCCGGCGGGCGGCGGAGCGCGCGGCTGCGCTCACGCGACAACTGCTCGCGTTCAGCCGTCGTCAGGTCATGCAGCCCAAGGTTCTCGACCTGAATACGGTCATCTCGGATGCCGAGCGAATGTTCCGCCGGCTCATCGGCGAGCACATCGAGCTGGTCACGACCCTCGATCCCACGATCGCCATGGTGACCGCAGACCCGGGACAGCTCGAGCAGGTTCTGCTCAATCTGGTCGTCAACGCGCGCGATGCGATGCCGAATGGCGGAACGCTGAACATTGACACGGCGCTGGTCATGGTGGATGACGCGCTGGCGCGGCGCTTTCCCGGTCTGCACGAGGGACCGTTCGTGCGCCTGCGTGTGCGCGATACGGGCATTGGCATGGCGGAGGACATGCGGCAGCGCATCTTCGAGCCGTTCTTCACGAGCAAGGAGACGGGGAAGGGCACGGGACTGGGGTTGTCCACGGCCTACGGCATCGTGCGTCAGTCGCAGGGCCACATCTACGTGGACAGCGTACCGGGATTCGGTACCGTGTTCACGCTGTATCTCCCGAGCACGCCGCGCGTGGAGGAGGTGGAGCGGGTCGAACCCGTCGCGCCGAGGCCGCGCGTCACGGGCAGCGGAACCGTGCTGCTTGCCGAAGATGAGGACGCGGTGCGCATGCCGGTGCGGCGGATCCTGGAACGTCACGGCTATTCGGTGCTGGAGGCCCATCACGGCGCGGAAGCGCTCCGGCTCTATGATCAGGCGGCCGGCCACGTGGATCTGGTCGTGACCGACGTCGTCATGCCCGAGATGGGCGGGCAGGAGCTGGTGGAGCGCATCCGCGCACGGCACGGAGAGCTCAAGGTGCTGTTCATGTCCGGCTACACCGAGGATGCCATTGCGACGCACGGCGTGCTCGCTCAGGGTGCGGCGTTCATCGAGAAGCCCTTCACCATCGAGAAGTTCATACAGGCGGTGCGCGATCTGCTCGATGACGTCGCGACGGTCGAGAGTTGATCTTGCCGCATCCCGGCAGCGAACCCATCATTGATGTGCCCCGTCCATCCATGTATCGCTGGAGCGTGAATGCTGCCCCAACCCAATCCGAAGGTCCTCTTCAAGGAGCAATCCGACGGCGCCGTACTCTTCTCGATGGACGACGAAGTGTACTTCGGTCTGAACGAGGTAGGCGCGGAGATCTGGGCGTTGCTTCCGCCGGTCTCGAACACCGTGGAGGAGATTTGCGATGCGATCGCAATGCGGTATCCCGAGGTGGATCCAGCCGTCATCCATGCGGATGTGACGCAACTGATCGCCGATCTCGTGTCGCACGGGCTCCTCATTCCGCGTGAAGCCGCACACCCCAATGCGCACGACGCGCCGAATTCTTCAGCGGCTGGTGACACTGGGTCCTCGCGACTGGGCTGAGCTGGCCCAGGCCCAGGGCGCCCTCATCTGCGCACAGGTGCTCGTCTGGATGCGTCCGACGGGACGACTCGTCTCCAGCGATCAGACTCCGCGGGATCACATCGCGCCCGCCACGGGCACGGCGGCTGCCGCGCCGGTGATGGACCCGCGTGCGCCGCGCCTCGCCCTCGCGGTGGGTCGCGCCGCCGAGAACGGGCTCTTCCGGCCGCTGTGCCTCGTGCAGGCCGTCGCGCTCCACCGCATGCTCGAACACCGCGACATCCCCGGCAGTCGCATCCGCATTGGGGTGCGCATGCGCAACGGCCGCTTTGCCGCGCATGCGTGGGTGGAGTACCACGGCCAGGTGCTGGGCGACCCCGCGGAAATCGCGCGCGGCTTCGACGACCTCACCGGAGTCCATCTGCTGGACGCTCCGTGAGCGCGATCCTCGGCGTCTTCACCAGCGCCGCCGCGCTTCCCGATGAACCCATGCTCGCGGCAATGCTGCACGCCATGCGCCGGCGCGGGGCAGACGCCACTGACATCTGGCGCGCCGGTCACGCGGCGCTCGGTGTCTCGCGCTTCGCGTGGGAGCAGCCCGGTGCGCCCGCGGACTCCAGGCTGCTGCTGGCGGACGACGAGCTCGTGGTCGTCACCGACGCCGCCCTGTACTATCGCGACGATCTGCAGCGGCGGCTGCGCGAGCAGCGCGTCGCGGCGCGCGGCACGAGCGCGACCCACCTGGTGGCAGCGGCGTATCGGGCCTGGGGCGCCGCCGCCGCGGCGCAGCTCGAGGGAGACTTCGCGTTCATCATATGGGATCGCATACATCACCGCGTGTGCGCCGCGCGCGACTTCGGCGGAAAGCGCACGCTGTTCCACGCGCAGGTGGGTGAAGTGCTCATCGTCGCCTCCACGATCGGCGGCGTGCTGGCCTACCCGGGCTGTCCGGGTGCGTTGGATCCGGACGAAATCGCCGCCACGGCGGCCGGTCTGTTCAGCGCGCCCAGCGACACCTGCTATCAGGCGGTCAGGCGGCTCCCGGCGGGGAACACGCTGATCGCCGCGCCCGGAGAGTCCGCGCGCGTGGCGCCGCACTGGAGCCCGCCGCCGGTGGTGGAGGACGCATCGCTTGCCTTCGACGATGCCGCAGTCGAGTTGCGCCGGCTGCTCGGCTGCGCGGTGGCCGAACGGATGGATCCCGGCTCGTCCACGAGCATCTGGCTGAGCGGGGGATGGGACTCGCCCGCGGTGTTCGGCGTGGGGCAGGAGATACTGCGCACGCGGCACGATGCGGGCTCGCTGCTGCCGGTGTCCATGAGCTATCCTCCGGGCGATCCGGGACGGGAGAATGAGCTGATCGAAGCGGTCGCCGGCGCGTGGCAGGTGGCGGTGCAGTGGATGGACATTGGGGAGGTGCCGCTGTTCGACGATGCGTTCGCGCGCGCGGCGGAGCGCGATGAACCCTTCGCGCACGCCTTCGAGATGTGGCTGCGCGCATTGGCGCGCGGCAGCCGCGCCGTGGGGTCGCACGTTGCACTCGACGGCATGGGGGGCGACCAGCTCTTTCAGCTGTCGGATGTCTATCTGGCCGATCTGCTGCGTGGCTTTCGCTGGCTGGAGCTGGCGCGCGAGGCGCGCGCCCGGCGGCGAGGCGGCCGCCCGATTCGCGATCTGCTGCGCCAGGTTGTGCAGCCGCTCCTGTCGCCGCGTGCGGGCGCGCTGGTGGCCTGGCTGCGTGGCGGCCGCGGGCTCAGCGGTTATCTGGAGCCGGTGGTTCCCGTTTGGATGCGCGAGGAGTTCCTTCGTGCGCACGGATTACTCGAGCGGGAGCATGCATACATCCCGATGCGCGGGCGCCGCAATTCTGCTGCGTACGAGACGCACTGGTATCTCTCGCACCCGTACTTCCCCCGCGTGTTCGGGTGCGTGGCGGCAATCGCGCTCGAGGAAGGAGTGGAGCTTCGCTCGCCGCTGTACGACCGGCGCATCATCGAGTTCGCGGTGCGCCGTCCGCGGCGCGAACGTGCCTCGCACAGTGGGACTAAGCTCTTGCTGCGGCACGCCGTACGCGATCTGGTACCGGCATCGGTGCTGGCGCCGCGAGAACGGCGCACCGGCATCACCAGCGCATACTTCGCGCGATCACTGCGCGCCGAGGCTGGCCCGATCGTCGAGCGGGCGCTCTCAGCGTCCGCGCTCGCCGCCGCTGGAATGATCGATGCAGAACGATTCCGCGCGGTGTGGCGCAGGTATCTTGGCCCGGATGGCGAGGAACCCAGTGGTAATTTTTTTTCCACACTGCAGACTGAGCTCTGGTTGCGAGCCCATATTTCGTCCAGCGTGGATGAGAGCGGCCAACAGGTTCAGCCGGAGGTCGGGGCCGGGTAGGATATTGCACCGGAAGACTGGGGCGTTATCTTGTACGGCCACGAGGGCCGGAACAGCGCCGGGCGGCATGCCCGGTGCCACTCGAGATCAGGGAGGGGTCGCGTGTATCAAAAGCCGAAGGTGGAGCGCTACGGGACGTTCCGTGAACTCACCCAGGTAGGATTCAACGGGACGAGCGACGGATACACCGTCAGCGGGATCGGGAACGAGACGTGCTCCTCGATCACCGCCCCTGGTTGCCGCGCGGGGTCGTGAGCTTCACGGCGGGAGGCCGTCGGCGAGACCGACAGCCTCCCGCCGCGCATTAATGGATGCCTGATTACGCCGCCTTCGGCGGCTGTCTCCGCTCCGAGCTGATTTTTCCCGAGCTGCGCGAGCGAACCGGTTGCGCGATTGACTGGACGTTGCGCACCGCCCCCGCTGTACCGTCACGCATCGCCGCCCAACAGCTCGGCGAATCCGTGATCGCGCCCGGTTGCCGAGTGCGCATGTATCGCCATGCGCATGGCTATCGTCTCGAATATGATGACACCGGCTGCTATGATGTGTCGGCCGATGGGCGTGACATCGTCTGGTCGCGCGGCCCAACCGCACCGTCGGCGGTCGTTCGTTCGGATGTGACCGGACGCGTGCTCGCTACCGCGTTGCACGCCGGCGGTGTGTTCTGTCTTCATGGGTGCGCCGTGGCGCTGCAGCGCGGTGCCGTGGCGCTCCTGGCACCCAGGTTCCACGGCAAGTCCACGCTCGCGCTGGCGCTGGCACGCGGCGGCGGCCGGCTCATTACGGACGATGTCCTGCCCGTGATTGTTGGCCCTCCCGCACGGGCCATTCCCGGTATGCACCAGGTGAAACTGTGGGAGGACAGCGCGACGATGATGGGGGTCCGGCAGCGTGACGCTGGCGCGCTCGAGAAACATCTCGTGTACGATTTTCCGGATGCCATGCTGATGTTCGAGCCGTCGCCGCTCGCGGCGATCTACCTCCTGGCCCCGGCCGTGGATGCCGCGTCCGGCGGCCGGTCGTGCGCTCGCGCACCGGTCGCGACCACCATGGCGACCATGGCGCTCGTCCGTCACGCCACGCTGGGCGAGCTCATGGGTGGCTCGCAGGCCGCAGTGCTGCTCGGCTGGGCCACGGCGCTTGCGCAGAGCGTGCCGGTGTACCGTCTGGACGTCGTACCTGGTCTTGAGCGATTGCCTGACGTGGTGGCGCAGATCTTCGCGTGGCACGGGGAATCCGCGGACAGGCCGGCGGGCGTGGAGCAATGACGGGCATCGCCAGCATTCCGCGCGGCTCGGTCGCGCCGCACGCGACCACGCGCACGCCGATGATCGTACTCGACCGGCTGACCAAACGTTTTCCGGCACGACGCGGGTGGCTGGCGATGTTGCGCCATCCATTTGCGCATGAGCAGACGACGGTGTTGCATGGCGTGACGTGCGAGATCGCGCAGGGCGAGTTCTTCGGGCTGCTGGGCCCGAACGGCGCGGGCAAGACCACGCTGTTCAAGATCCTGGCGACGCTCATTGAGCCGGATGACGGCGTCGCGATCGTTGGCGGTGAGGATGTGATGCGCAACGGGCGAGCGGTCCGGCGCATCCTGTCACCCGTGATCGCGGACGAGCGCAGTCTGTACTGGCGCGTCTCCGCCATGGCGAATCTCGAGCTGTACGGCGCGCTGCAGGGCCTCGACCGGCGCGCGGCGCGCGTGCGCGCCGCGGAGCTACTGCGCATCGTGGGACTGGACGACGCCGGTGACAAGATCGTCGGTGCGTTCTCCTCCGGAATGAAACAGCGGCTGCTGATCGCGCGCGCGCTCGTGGCGGAGCCGCGCGTCCTTCTGCTCGACGAGCCGACCAGGAGCCTCGACCCCATTTCGGCGCGGGCATTTCGCCGCTTCCTGCGCGAGGAGATTGCCGGACGACAGGGATGCACCGTGTTTCTCGCCACGCACAACACCGAAGAGGCGCTCGAGTTGTGTGACCGCGTGGGCATCCTGGATCGCGGACGACTGCTGGCCGTGGGCACCACGGCCCAGCTCGCGCGCGAGATCGGCGACGACCGCTACATGGCATGGACACGAGACGCCGAGCACGCCGCCTTCACGACGCTCGAGGAGCGCGGCGTGATTCGCGGTGTGCGTCGCGGAGCCGTTGCACCGGATGGATGGCGACCCGTGAGCATGGAAGTGACGGGCGGCGCGGATCACGCGGCGCAGGCGCTGGCGTTTCTCACGGCGCAGGGCGTCCGCGTGGCGCGGTTCGAATGCGTGAGCGTGTCGCTGGCGGATCTGATCGAGCGCATCGTCGAGCGTCGCGGAAGCGCGGCCGGCACGGACGGCCATCATGCGTGAGATCCGCGCACTCATTCGCGTGAGCTGGCAGATGGCGCTCAGTTATCGCGTGTCGGTGGTGCTCTCGCTGGTCGCCCTCCTGTTCAGCGTCGTCCCGATCTACTACGTGGCGAAGGCCCTGCAGCCCGAGCTGGCCATGCACATCGCGAACCAGGGCGGCCAGTACTTCGCGTTCCTGCTCGTGGGACTCATAGGCCTGTGGTTCATCTCCGCCGCCGTGAACCTGGTGCCGCACATTTTCTCGTCCGGCATCGCGAATGGAACGCTCGAAGCCCTGCTCGCCACGCGCGCGTCACTGCCGCATTTGCTCGCCGGGCTCATCGGCTACGGATTCATCTGGACGGGTGCACGGTCGCTGCTCCTGCTGGCGGCGGGCATCGCGCTGGGCATCCACATTGCCTGGGGCTCTGCGCTGCTGTCCGTGCTGGTGCTGGCGCTGCTCACGCTCGCCTATCTTTCGTTCGGAATGATGATGGCGGCGCTCGTCCTGGCCTTTCGCACCACAGGTCCGCTGCCACAGGCGATTCTCGTGTTGTCGGGGCTGCTGGGTGGCGTATACTATCCGACGAACATCATTCCGTCGTGGATCCAGCAGCTCTCGGCGGCGATTCCGCTCACGTACGGATTGCGGGCCATCCGGCAGACGCTGCTGGACGGCAGGTCGCTGGCGTACGTCAGCGCCGACGTCGTCACGCTGCTGGGGTTCGTGATTCTGCTGCTCGCCGTGAGCCTCTTCGCGCTCGCGGCGGCGTTGCAGTACGCGCGCCGTACCGGCACACTCGCGCAGTACTGATCGCTCTTCTGCCGCTCGGGAATCCGTCTTCGATGCTTTCGGCCGAGGCCCATGTGCTGCTGCTGTCAGCTGGCGGAGCGCGCAACGATGCAGCGCTTCGCGAGCGGCTCGCGGAGCGGCTGGATTGGGAGAAACTCGGCTGGCTGGCGGAGCGGGAGCGGGCAGCTCCGGTGTTACGGGAGCGGTTGCAGACACTGGCGGGCGGGCGCCTGCCACCCGAGGCCGCGCACCTCGAGCGGCTCGCGATGGTTGCGGAATTCCGCATGCAGCATCTGCAGCAGCGGATGCTGGAGTCGCTCGACGCACTGGCGCGTGTGCCCGCAGGCGGCATCGAGGTCATGCTGCTCAAAGGCGCGGCGCTGGCGGTCACCCGCTATGGCTCCTTCGCGCGACGACCGATGTCCGATCTCGACCTCATGGTGCGCAGTGGCGCGGCGCAGGAAGCGCGTGACGCGCTGCTGCGCGCGGGGTGGACGAACTCGGGGCTGGAGCAGCTCGAGGAATTCTTCGCGGGCCATCATCACCTGCCGGCGCTCGTCGATGCCGAGGGCACGGAGGTGAAGCTGGAGATTCATACCTCGCTCTTCTTCAGGGGACATCCATTCCGTCTCGACCCCCGGGACATCTGGGAGCGTGCACAGCGTGTGGACGTGCAGGGACGCCAGGCGTGGGTGCCGGGCGAGCTGGACCAGTTGCTGCATCTCTGCCTGCACTTCGCCTGGTCGCACATGATGGGGAACGGCGCGTGGCGCACGTTTCGCGATCTGGATGTTCTGCTGGCGAGTTCGCCGGTAGACTGGGAGCGGTTCGTTCCGCTGGCCGTGCGGACCCGTGGCGCGAGCTGCTGCTACTGGACGTTCCGGCTCGCCGGGGTGGTGAGCGGCGTGCGGGTACCGGCGCACGTGCTGGACGCGCTCCAGCCGCAACTGCCGGACGCGGTCCTGGACCGCGTGGAGCGGCACTTCGTGCAGAACCTCTTGCCCACGGAGGCCATGTGTCCTTCCATCCGGATGGGGTACGTGATGTGGGGCGTGGGAATCCGGCCGCGCTGGAGCGGACATGGCGCGGTGCGCCCCTGGGAGCGGAGCGATGCGTTCGTCGGACAGGGCGAGACGGGACCGGCGCTCGGGCGTGTCCGCGATCATCTGGGCCGGCTGCGGGAATGGCGAGACTATGCACGGTTGGTCATGGGGTCCGGCGAGCGGAAAACGGGGTCGGATTCGAATTGACGGGTCGGGCTCGCACTGCCAGCGCCAGCCCGACCCGTTCATTCGAGTCCGACCCCATTTCCCCATTGACAGACGGCAGCTCTCCGATAACTTATCAAGGCTACGCCGCTCAATGATATAAAGGCGGCAGCACACACGACAATCAGCCGAGGACAGTGTCCTCGGCGCGCCCTTGGGTCCCCGCTCGCGCAGCAGTGGCAAGCGCACCCGGCGGCAGCGGATGGATACCGGCTCCCTCGGGAGCGACCGGTCCACCCGTTTTTTTGCTGGCGTTTCTCGGCCCTGGCCGAGCTGGATATATCGGACCACACATGGCACGCACCACAGCGCTCGAGCATTATCGCAATATCGGCATCATGGCGCACATCGATG
>JBOHTE010000869.1:0-3935 GCA_050733555.1 Gemmatimonadaceae bacterium
CACCTGTACCACACGGCGGATCTCCTCGTCGCGGCCGATCACCGGGTCGAGCTTGCCCTTGCGCGCGGCCTCGGTGAGATCGCGCGTGTAGCGCTGCAGCGCCTGGTACCGCACCTCGGGCGTCTGATCGGTGACGCGATGCGCGCCGCGCACTGCCTGCAGCGCCTCGAGCATGGCGTCGCGACCGGCCCCCGCGCCGTCGAGTCCCTCGTGACTGTCCGTACCCGGCACGGCAGCGAGCGCCAGCAGCAGGTGCTCCGTGGAGATGTACTCGTCCTTGAGCGCCTTCGCCTCGTCCTCCGCCTTGTCGAGCACCTGATTGAGCTCGCGCGCCACCGAGGGCTGTGCACCGCCGGACTGACGGGGATAGCGCTCCACCTCGCGCTCGATTTTCGCGCGAATGTCGGCGACGTTGGCGCCGAGCTTGTGGAGCAACGGAACGACGATGCCTTCCCCCTGCCCGAGCAGCGCGAGCAGGAGATGGCCGTCATAGACAAGCGGGTTGCCATTTCGCCGGGCGAGCGAGATGGCATCGTTGAGTGCTTCCGAGGCCTTGACCGTAAGCCGATCCGGACTGATCATGGTTGCATCCACATGCTAAAGTACATTATCAAGTGAGCCGTAACTGACAATTCCTCAAACGTAAAGCAACGGCGGTGCCATGCTATTTGCGCCGTTTTGGCAGCGTAGCGGCCAGAGCGCCGCCCCATCACCGCCGCCATCGCCGCCGCCAGCGCCACCGCCATCGCCGTTGACTCGCCACTCGAGGCAGTCTAGCGTTGGCGCATGACGCGCACACCATCCCTCGTCGCGGCTGTGGCGCTCGCACTGCTCGTCGCGTCCTGTCGCGCTCGCAGCGGAGGCAGCGGTGTGAGTGATTCCACCTACGTTGCCACCATGCGGGAGCTGCGCGGGGTCGCGCTGGATACCATGCTCGACAGCGTTAGCCGCGACACGGCCCGCGGCCGCATCTTGGCCCGCCATCACGTCACGGCCGCGAGCATGCAGCAGGCGGCCCGGGTGCTCTCGCGCAATCCGGATCATGCCATTGACATCTGGAAGCTGATCTCGGAGCAGCACGCGCCTCCGACGGTCAAGCCCCCGGCAGTGAAGAAGAGCCCCACGAAATGATGCGAGCGCGGTGATGGAATGTCCATCACCGCGCCCGCTCGAACGGCAGAATCCGGCTCACCGCATGACGATCATTTTTTTCCCGATCGAGCGGCCATCGACTTCCAGCAGATAGATGTAGACCCCTGATGGCACCTCCTGCGAGGTGCTCATGTAGTGCCCGTCCCACGCGGCGGAGTACAACCCGCACGAGAGAGACAGGTTCATCGTCTGCTGTCCAGTTCCTTCAGTTCCCCCCTGCAGCACCGGGATCGCCACGAGCTGGGCGAGCACGTTGTAAATCCGCAGGGTCACATGATGCTGCCGGCCGCCATCCGCCACGCAGCTCGGGGGATCCCCGATACTGAAGGGAATGGTCGTCGCCGGGTTGAACGGGTTCGGGTAGTTCTGCCCGAGCTTCACCCCAGGGTTGCGCTCACCGGCGGGAGGAGGGTTCGAGGTCTCCTGAGCCGCCGCAATTCCTGGCACGAGCCAACCCAGGGCAAGCACGATGACCAGCGCTGCCCAGCGGTGCTTCATGTGCCTTCCTCGACGAACGAATTACGGTGCTAGGTGGACGCTCCTTCAGCGAGTGATACAGAACAGCATGTCCTGCGCGAACATAGAGTGAGCGGATGAGCGTGTCAAGCAATCCCGTGCTCCCTGGCGCGCCGGGTGAGGACCCGACCGCCGGGGCGCCGCTCCGTGAAGCCGGAACGGTCGCAATATTCGAGAAAGGGGATGAGGAACTTGCGCGAAAGTCCCAGCGCCTCACGCAGTTCCGCCGGGGAATACTCGCGCTCGTCCTGCATCCCGTTCGCCAGGGTACGAAGCATGTCCCGCACCACGTTCGCCGCGTAGTAGCGATGGCGCTCGACCGGTACGGCCTCCCCCGCGCGCTCCAGCATGCGAAGCAGCGGGAGCACCGCCGCTCCGTTCCCGGCCTCGAGCTCGTCTACCGCGGGCGGCTCGCGGCCTGCCGCGTCCAGGGTGTGACGCAGCGCGTGCAGTCGGCGCTCGTCGGCATCCGATAACCGGGGCAGCCAGCCACGCTGCATCGCGACCGCGCTTTTCAGCTCGAGGAATCCCGATCCGACGAGATCGTCGAGCACGACGTCCGCCACGTCGGGCTCGACGGCGAGCGCGGCGCGAATCGATTCGATCGCGACCCCCTCGTCCATGGGGAACTCCGCGTGGTGCTGCTCCACCAGATCCCGTACCTGACCTCCGAGCTCATGCAGAATGCTGGACGCATACAGCCGCCCACCAATCGTTCGCAATGGCACCGGCTGCATGCCCGGCGTGAGCAGCGATGCCACCATTCGGGGCGCCGCGCCGAGGCGCACCGACAGCGATGCGGTCTCGACACCGCGAGGACCGGCGCTGTCGAGCAAGATGTGCAGTCTGGCATCCGCTGTATCCGGGGCGTGGGCGACCGGTCGCGACCGCCAGTGCGGCGGCTGAGGATCGTCCACGATGCCACCACCGATGGTGACGAGCGGCGATGCGCCGCGCAGCACGAAGCGATCACCCGCGCGTGCGACAACGGGTTCATCGAGAACGATCCGCACGCCGGCGCGTTCGCCTGGCCCAATGGGTCCGCCCGCCTTCACAATTCGCGCGCCCACATCAGCGGTGCCCAGATGAAAACGCACGGCGGTGCGGGGCCCGAGCGGGCGCGACATCGCGCGCAGCAGCGCCACGCGTGACAGCAGCAGCCGCGATGGGCGCCACGCATCGTCAGCCACGAGGGTCGCACCTCGCGCCGCCTGTCGCACATCGACTCCGGCCAGCGCTACAGCTGCGCGCATTCCGGGAAGCACGGCGTCCACAGCCGCACCATGGGTTTCGAGGCCGCGCACGCGCGCACGCATCCCGCCGGGCAGCATCCGCACGGTGGCGTCGCGCTCGAGACGTCCGCTCCAGACCGTGCCAGTGACGACCGTGCCGGTGCCACGCACCGTGAACACACGATCCACGGGAAGCCGGAAGAGATCGTCGCCATCACGCCCGGCCACCCGGCCGGCGGCTGCGCCAATAGCCGTGCGCAACGTCTCCACTCCTTCACCGGTCGTAGCGGACGTCACGATCATCGCTGCATTGCGCAGCGCCGTCGCGCTCACGGCCATGCGGACGTCCTCGCGCACGAGCGCCAGCCATTCGGCGTCCACCAGATCACATTTTGTAATGGCAATCACGCCGTCGGTGACCCCCAGCAGATCCAGGATGGTCACGTGCTCGACGGTCTGCGGCATGACGCCCTCGTCCGCGGCCACGACGAGCAACGCCAGATCCACACCGGTTGCGCCCGCGAGCATGTTGCGCACGAACGCTTCGTGCCCGGGTACGTCGACAATGCTGAGCAGCCGACCGTCGGCGAGCAGCAGCGGAGCAAAGCCGAGGTCAATCGTGATGCCGCGACGTTTCTCTTCGGCCAGCCGATCGGTATCCACGC
Source organism: Gemmatimonadaceae bacterium (assembly GCA_050733555.1). Taxonomy (GTDB): domain Bacteria; phylum Gemmatimonadota; class Gemmatimonadetes; order Gemmatimonadales; family Gemmatimonadaceae; genus JADGGM01. Next base: position 3,566 of record JBOHTE010000869.1, read on the forward strand.
CGGTGAGCGCCCTGACCAGCGCGGTCTTCCCGTGGTCCACGTGACCGGCGGTGCCGAGAATCATGCGGCGCTCCAGCCCCCGTGTTCCCACACGCTGAATGCGCGCAGCGGACGGCCATCGAGCAGATGCTCCTGCAGGAATTCACGCAGGAGTCGCTGATGCGCGCGGACCTCGAGCGGCCCGAGCGTTTCGGCGAGCGCGCCGGTACTCCAGGCGGCAATGCACGCGCGCGCGGCGCCTGGAAGCACGCGGGCGCCGGTTTGGCGGGCGGTGCAGGACGCGCAGAGCACGCCGCCCGCCACGGAGCTGAAGGCCAACCCCGCGACGTCGGCCGTCGGCGCATGGCACAGGGAGCAGCTGTTCATGGAC
>JBOHTE010000870.1:0-1652 GCA_050733555.1 Gemmatimonadaceae bacterium
GCGATGCAGCGCGCGTGGTCGCGCGCTGGCTCGTGGCTCCCGGTGTGAGCGCCGACGTGGTGCACGTGGAGGGCGACCGCCGCGTGCTCGCCGCGGACGATGAGGATACTGGCGGCTGGTTTTCCCCGACGTACGACGAGAAAATTCCCTCATGCTGCGTGGAGGTGGAGCGCAGCGCCGCGGCCGGTGTGCGCGTGACGTACGAGATTTCCCTTCCACCGGGCTCACCTTCACCGCTCACGAATGAAGCAGTTACTCCAGCGCCTCGATAGCGGCGAGACCACGGTGGCGGACGTACCGGTGCCCGCCGCGGGCACCGGCTCCATCGTCGTCGAAACGCGCGCCACGCTCGTGAGCGCGGGCACCGAGCGCATGCTCGTGGAGTTCGGCCGCTCGGGGCTCATCGGCAAGGCCCGCAGCCAGCCGGACAAGGTGAAGCAGGTGCTCGACAAGGTGCGCACCGACGGGCTGCGTCCCACGTTCGAGGCGGTGCGAGCCAAGCTGGATCAGCCGATTCCGCTGGGCTACTGCAACGCGGGCGTGGTGGTGGAAGCAGGGAAGGGAGCGGGCGCGTTCGCGCCGGGCGACCGCGTGGTGACCAACGGTGCTCATGCCGAGTACGTGCGTGTATCGCACACGCTGGCCGCCCGCATTCCGGAGAACGTGGCGTTCGAGGCGGCGGCGTTCACGCCGGTGGCCGCGATCGGACTGCAGGGGATCAGGCTGGCGGAACCCACGCTCGGCGAGACCGTCGTGGTGTTCGGCCTGGGGCTCATCGGGCTGCTCACCGCGCAGCTCCTGCGCGCGAACGGATGCCGCGTGATCGGTATCGATCGCGATGCCTCACGCCTCGCGCTCGCCGAGCGCTTTGGCGCGTTGGCGCTGAATGGAGCGGAGGGCGATGTGGCGGAGCGCGTGCTCGCGCTTACCGGCGGCATGGGTGCCGACGCGGTGCTGCTCACGCTCGCATCGAAGAGTGATGATCCCGCGCACGAAGCGGCGGCGATGTCACGCAAGCGCGGGCGGCTGGTGCTCGTGGGCACCACCGGTCTCAACCTGCGGCGCGATGACCTGTACAGGAAGGAGCTGTCGTTCGCGGTGAGCTGCAGCTACGGACCGGGGCGCTACGATCCGGATTACGAGGAAGCGGGGCAGGACTATCCGCTGGCGTACGTGCGCTGGACCGAGCAGCGCAACTTCGAGGCGGTGCTCGCGCTCATGTCGGAGGGCACGCTGGATGTCGCGCCGCTCATCACGCATCGCTTCCCGATAGAGCGTGCTGCGGAGGCGTACGACGTGATCAGCGGTTCGGCGCCCAGTCTGGCCGTAATCCTGACGTATCCCGATCGCGCCGGTGCGGTGCCGTCGCGCGAATCGCGCACGATCGCCCGAACTGCGGCTCGCCGCGCAACGGCTGCGGGAGATGTTCTGGCTTCAGGGGTCGCTCACGCATCGGATCCGGTGGTGGCAGTCATTGGCGCCGGCAACTTCGCCGTCCGCACGCTGCTCCCGGTGCTGCGTTCGAGCGGTGCGCGGCTGCGTACCATTGCTTCCAGTGCAGGTGCCAGCGGAGCGATAGCCGGCGAGAAGTTCGGCTTCGAGCACGTGACCACCGATCTCGATACGATCTTCGCGAACGATGAGATCAGCAC
>JBOHTE010000871.1:0-1901 GCA_050733555.1 Gemmatimonadaceae bacterium
GAACAACACGACGGCATCCGCCTGTTCGGCCGCCTGCACGGCTGCCGCCTGGAGGGCCAGTGCCGACTGGCTGTCCGACGCGGCCGGAGCACTACCCGATTCGCCCTCGATCCCGGAAAATCCCTCCGCCAGATCGGCGCCGCGTGCGTAGATCACGCGCGCACCGGGTAGTGCCTCGCGAACTCCGCGGAGCGGCGTGATGGGATCCGCGGGCTCGCCATTGTAATTGCCGAGCAGCATGCGCGGCGCGTCGGCATCGGGACCGATCACGGCAATGGTGCGCAGCGACTTGCTGAGTGGCAGCGTGTGGTGCTCGTTGCGGAGCAGGACGACGGACTCGCGCGCGGCCTGGCGCGCGAGCGCGCGGTGCGCGGAGTCGTCGAGCACGCTGAAGGGGATCTGCGCCCAGCGCACCATGTCGGGCGGGTCGAACATGCCAAGTCGCATGCGCGCGAGGAACAGCCGCGTCACCGCCGTGTCGATGCGCGCCTCGGTAATGAGTCCCTGCTGCACCGCGGTCACGAGGCTCGCATAGGTGTCTCCGCACTCGAGATCCGTCCCCGTGTTCACACCGAGCGCGGCGGCCTCGGCGGCGGTCGGCACGATCCGGTGGCGCTCGTAGATGTCGTCGATCGCGCCGCAGTCGGACACGACGTATCCCTTGAATCCCCAGCGGTCGCGGAGCACCTCGTCGAGCAGGAGATCACTGCCGCAGGCGGCCTTGCCGTACAGACTGTTGTACGCGCACATGATCGAGTAGGCCGGCCCGTCCTGAATGCCCATCGCGAACGCGCGCAAATACGTCTCGTGCAGATCCCGCTCGCTCACGACGGCGTTGAAGGTGTGGCGATCGGGCTCGGGGCCGCTGTGCACGGCGAAATGCTTCACCGTCGAGACTGTCTTGAGGTACGTCGAGTCGTCGCCCTGCATGCCGCGGATGAACTGAATCGCGAGCGTCCCCGTGAGAAACGGATCCTCGCCGTACGTCTCCTGCCCGCGTCCCCAGCGCGGATCGCGGAAGATGTTGATGTTGGGCGACCAGAACGTGAGTCCCTGGTAGCGGGCGCGGCTGTCGTTCCGCACGTATTCCTGATGCTTGGCGCGCGCTTCGTCGGAAATCACGGCGGCCACCTGGAACATCAGACTGTCGTTCCACGTGGCGGCCAGGCCAATGGCCTGCGGGAACACCGTGGCGAGACCGGATCGCGCGACGCCGTGCAGCGCTTCGTTCCACCAGTTATATGCCGGGATGCCGAGTCGCGGGATGGCGGGTGCGCGGTCCTGCATCTGCGCCACTTTTTCGTCCAGCGTCAATCGCCCGACGAGATCCTGTGCCCGCGCCTCGAACGACAGCGAGGTATCCTGGAAGGGCAGCGCCATGGAATCGGCAGTGGGCGCCGGAACTGAACCTGGCGTCTGCCCCGGAGCAGCGAGCGGCAGCATCGCGCCTGCGCAGAGAACCATCAATGCCCGCATCGGCAGCATCAGGGTGTTCGGCCCGGCGCGCCGGGAGCGGTTTGACACACGTTCGGGAAATGACGTACTCTAACGTACGAATTTCCGGCGCTTGGCGATACCCGCGATTCACACGATACCGAATGGTCTGGGAACAACGCTGGCATCCGCTGCGCCGCGAATGGGTGGTCATCACATCGCACCGGGACAACCGGCCCTGGCACGGGGAGCGTGTGGGTGCCGCAAACGGGCACGCCCCTCTCGCCGACTACGTGGCGGACTGCTACCTCTGCCCGGGCAATGAGCGTATCTCGGGCGAGCGCAACACTGCCTATGCTGGGGTGTTCACCTTCGACAACGATCATCCGTGCGTGTCGCCGGGAGCGCCGGCAGCGCTCGACGCGCCGCCGGGCATCTACCGGAGCAGGCCGGCCACCGGCCTCTCG
>JBOHTE010000872.1:0-1161 GCA_050733555.1 Gemmatimonadaceae bacterium
CCACTGGCGGTGCGGGAAGCGGCGCGCAGCGGAGCGCACCGCCCGCTATCGCGTGGCGACCACGATCTCCCCTCTTCGTCCGTCCAGCGTCCACTTCACGCGTCGCAAATACTGCTGCACATCCGGATGGCGCAGCGGGAACACGGTCTGCGTCTTCACGACGAATACGCCGTCGTTCGTGGTAAGTGTGGGAATGGGGAAGCCGTGCTCCGCGTCGAGGCGGCCGGATTTGCGCAGGAGAATTCGTCCGGCCAGGGGATCGAATGTGGGAGCGAGGCGCGCGAGCAGGTCGAGTCCGATCGTGGCTCGCTCGGGCGCACGCTGCGCGGCCAGAGTCACCGGCAGGGCGTGCAGCGTGAGGGCGCCCAGTTGCACGGTCAGCGCCACGGCTGCGGGCACGCTCGCGGTGCGCCCTCCATCGGACGCCGCGAAAAGGCGAAGCGCGCGATCGTGCGCGAACGAGGTGTCCAGCACGAGACCGCGAGCGCGGCCATCGATCGTCGCCAGCACCCGCCGAGTTCCGATTCGCAGCTCCACCTGACCGAGCAGGTCCGTGTCCGTCACGCGGTAGGCGACGACGGCCGTGTCAGGGCCGTCCACCGATGCGGGGTGGTCGCGTAGCCATTCGGCGCGCTTTCGTTCGGCAACTGACAGCGGGCTCGCCGGCAGGACCGCGAGCGATGCCCAGTCGTCGAGTCCCTCGTACACTGGCGCGAGATCACGCGCGACGCGTGCAGCATCGCCGCCAAAGTAGCGGGCCTCCTCCATGAGCACGGCGCCTACGCGCAGCGCGCCGCGCTCCGCCAGGTACCTGCCCAGCGCCAGTCGGGTCGCGGGATTCCGTGGGTCCTGTTGCACCGCGTCGTAGTAGAGCGACTCGGCGGCAAAGACGCGGCCGGCGTTCAGCAATCGGTCCGCGCGCAGCACGAGCACGGGAACGCTTGCCTGTGAGGAAGCCTGTGAGGAAGCCTGTGAGGAAGCCTGCGTGGGAGCCTGCGCGTGCAGCGGTGCACGGGAGGCGCATAGCACCACGACAGTCATGACGCCGCGCGCCAGGCAGGGTGCGGCGCGCGCGACGCAACGGACCGCTCTGTCAGCGTGCCGTGAAGCTGGCGATTACGGTGTTGTCCGGATCGAACACGAGCGACGCGGGAGCGGCAT
>JBOHTE010000873.1:0-1462 GCA_050733555.1 Gemmatimonadaceae bacterium
CTTCCATGGTTCAATGAGCTTATCGACCCAACTTTCGTCAACGTTGGGACACTACTGATTTGTTGTAAGATTGAGAATTGGCCCACTTGTAGTGCTCCAGTCAGAAAGCAATGGAGTGTCCGTTGAGGGATTTTCAGAAAGTGTGGGAATAAGCGGAAGACGGAGACACCTTCTCGGGTGAGGATCAAACATCCCGGGCCGAACGCCCGGCAACGTAAAGGAGCCACCGCCAATGCAGAAGATCGTCGAAAGTGACACCGGATCAAGTCCGGTGTGGGAGCAGTTGGAGCAGTACGCTCGCGCCCACGTTCAGCACGGGCGGCAGCACCACACTGGCCTCGCCCGTGGTGCGCTACGCGCCCTGGCAGACGGTGGGCGTGCCGACCGGGCCGACGAACGTGACCAAGGCCGCGCCGGTCTTCACCGATACGCTCTACGCCAAGGTCACAGATCCCGATTCCGTCGCCACGCGCTACACGGTGGATCGCTGGGGGCAGCCCCTCGTGACCATCGACGCCCTGGCCGACACCGCGCGCATCCAGCGCACGGGCCCCTTTGCCACCGTGGTGACCGACGCCCTGGGGCAGGTGGATTCCGCGACGTACACCGGGGCCTTCCTGACGTACAGCCATCCGCACGACCAGCCGGCGACGAGCTACACGTATGATGCCTGGGGCCAGGTGGCGAGCGTCTCGGGCGGGGGCGGCCCGCCGGAGACGGCCACCTATGATGCGACGCACCACTGGACGATCGCCAAAGTGGACGGCGCCTACCCGGACACCACGTTCTTCGACGGGCATGGGCGCGACACCGCCCAGGTGGATCCCGCCGGGCACCGGACCAAGGTGTTCTACGACGCCACGTTCGGGAACGCCGACAGCACGGTGGCGGCTGAGGGCCAGTGGACGCGCGCGGTGATGAACGCCTGGGGCCTGGACTCCCTGACGCAGGCCCAAGGGCAGCCCCGCTCGCTCGTGCTCTACGACAATCTGAATCGGGTGACGACGGCCTACGACACCGTGGGCGCGAGCCCCACGACACTCCGCTATGATGCCCTCTACCAGACGGCGGTGACCGACCCCAAGGGACAACTCTACAAGACGGACGTGAACGCTCTGGGCTGGCCCACCACGAGCTACGATCCCAAGGACACCGTGGGCACCTACACCGCGGCGCAGTACGACGCGGCGGGGCAGGTCAAACACGCGCGGAACCGCCGCGGCCAGTGGATTGCCTATCAGTACGATGCGCTGGGCCGCATGACCTCCAGGCGTGATCCTCTGGCGCCGGCCGATTCCGTCCAGTATCTCGATCATGGCCGCGTGGTAATAGCGAAGAACAGCATCGAGACCGACACGCTCAAGGCGGGGCAGGCCGGCGCCGACACGACGACGAGCGTACTGGCCGCGGGGCCGTATTTCCGCCGGGTGTGGAGCAAGACCCAAGGCGTCCTGGGCGACAC
>JBOHTE010000874.1:0-9862 GCA_050733555.1 Gemmatimonadaceae bacterium
CGCCCGCTCCGCAGCTCGAAGCCGCTCTGCCCGAACCACCGTTCCCGGTCGCGCTCGTCGAGGAGTTTCTGCGCTGCACGGCGCGCGCGGTCAAGACGCACCAGCTCTATCTCCCCAACAACCCGATCTACCAGCGCGCGATCGAGCAATTCCAGAGCTCCTTCACCCCGATCTGGGCGCACACGCCGGAGCTCGTGCTCGGCATTGGCGAGTCCGAGTTCACCTGGTTGGGGCGCGCAGTGCTGCGCGACGCGTCGCGCACCGAAAGCCTACCCTGGGTGTTATTAAAGGACGGGCTGCGCGAGCTGACCGTGCAGCAGGGATTCGAGGGGGAGGAGAGTACGGCCCTGCTCGACATCCTGCAGCGCGTGCGCAAGGCCGCGCCGGACGAGGATGATCTGCTCACGCTGCTGTGGGAGCAGGAATTCAGTTTCCTGCGCTATCGGTACGTCGACGTCGGACTGGATGGCGTCGTCCCCATTCAGGCGGACGACGCCGCCGCGCAGACCAGACAGTTGCCGCTGGTGGACATTCGCGCCGAAGCGGAGGAGGTCGCCCAGCGTTCGGGTATCGTGCGCATGGACGATCTCGATGCCGCGCTCTACTTCCTGGACGAATCGGAAATCGAGTATCTCCACACTGCGATTCAGCGGGATCAGCACGAGAATCCGCGGCCCAACGTGTTGGCGATCGTGCTCGATATTCTCGAGACGCAGTCCGATCCCCACGTCCGCCAGGAGGTGTGCGAGATCCTGGAGAGCTTCCTGCCCATCATGCTCTCGGCCGCCGACTACGGATCGGTAGCGTATCTGCTGCGCGAGGCGGAGGCGCTGCCGCGGCGGCGTGCCGACCTTCAGCCCGGTGTCGTCGACCGGCTGGGCCGGCTTCCTGAGGCCATCAGCGCTGCGGGGGTGCTGCCGCAGCTCCTGCAGTCGCTGGATGACGCCGCGGTGCTGCCAGCGCATGAGGATCTCGACGCGCTCTTTGCGCAGCTCCTGCCGTCCACACTCGGGCTGGTGCTGGGCTGGCTGAAGCAGGTGCGCCGCCGCGAGCTGCGTGACGTACTCGAGAGCGCTGCGACACGACTCGCGGCGTCGCACACCGGCGAACTGCTCAAGTTGATGCTCTCCGACGACGCGGCCGTGGCGATCGAAGCCATGCGGCGCGCCGCTGAACTCAAGACCCCGGCGGCGGTCGGGCAGCTCGGGAAGGTCATGGCATCGGGCACCCTCGAAGCGCGGCGGGCGGCCGCCGCGGCGCTTGCGGGGATCGGATCGCCTGGCGCCATGCGCATCCTCGAGAACGCGCTCGACGATGAAGACCGGGACATCCGCGTCACCGCGGTGCGCGCGGTCGGACAGGCGGGGCATCGCAGCGCGCTGCCCAGGATCGAGAGCGTGGTGAAGGGCACGACCGCGCGCGCGGCCGATCTCACCGAGAAGATGGCTCGGTTCGAAGCGTACGCGCTCCTCGCGGGCGACGCCGGCGTGGAGCCCCTGGACGCGCTGCTCAACGCACGCGGCTCGCTGCTGCGGCGCAAGGTGGAACCAGACATCCGGGCGTGCGCGGCCATGGCGCTCGGCCGCATTGGCAGCGAGAGTGCACTCGAGGTGCTGCGCCGCGCCGCCGGCGACAAGGATCCACGCGTGCGGAGCGCCATCAATCGCGCATTGCGCGAGGACGACGCATGACGAACGCCACGATGCAGGCGGCGCCAGGTCTGGCCACCCAGGAGGTGGGCGAGCGCGGCAGCGACGGGTATCTGCGCAAGGTCGGGCGCGATCTGCTGTTCGCGGCGCACGGCGCACTGCGCTCCGTCAAGCTGTATCCGCCGGACAACCCGGTGGTGCAGAAAACGATCGAGGAAGTCCTGCGCCAGGCCGCGGAGATCCTTCGCCGCGAGGGAGAGCTCGACATGCGGGTGGCGGGCGAATTCATCTTCGTCAACGGCACGCGTCTGCGACTCGAACTGGACACGTATGCGAGCTTCACGCGCATCATCTCGGTGTTCCGGGAGAGCGGCGTCGGATTGTGCCGGATCGCGGATGGCTCGACGACGCGCGATTGGGTCGTCTTCCTCACGCTGCTGCAATCCCCCAGCACCGGCTCCGACGGCGAACGCCTCGAGTCGCTGGCCACCAGACTCGCCGACGCGTCGGTGTCCGTCTTCGATCTCGGACCGCCGCCCGCGACCGACGAGGACGAGCTCGAGCGTGCCCGGGCGGCGGCCAAGCGCACCTATGCGCAGTCGGTGTCGGTCACCAAGGACGTCATCAATTCGGTGCGCATGGGGCGCAGCACGAGCATCAAGCGGATCAAGCGCGTGGTGCAGGGCATCGTGGACCAGATTCTCAATGAGGAAACGTCGCTGCTTGGCCTGACGACGCTACGCGACTATGACGAGTACACCTTCGTGCATAGCGTGAACGTGTGCATCTTTTCCGTTGCGCTGGGTCGCAAGCTGGGACTCACGAGGCTGCAGCTCTACGATCTTGGCGTGGCGGCCCTCATGCACGACCTGGGCAAGGCCCGCGTACCGATCGAGGTCCTCAACAAACCGTCGGATCTGTCCGAGGAGGACTGGCGCGCCATCGCGGCGCATCCGTGGCTGGGTGCGCTGCAGTTGTTCAAGCTGCGCAGCCACACCGAGGTACCGTATCGCGCGATCATCGTGGCGTATGAGCACCACATGAAGACGGATCTGAGCGGCTATCCCCATCATCTGCGGCCCCGCGCGATGGCCATCTTCAGCAAGATCGTCGCCGTCGCGGATGCGTTCGATGCGGCGACCTCGCGACGCGTCTATCAGTCGCCAACATCGCCGGCCGACGCGCTGCAGGAGCTGCGTGGCAACCCACGGCGCGGGATGGATCCGGTCATCGTCAAGGCCTTCATGAGTCTCGTGGGCCACTATCCCGTGGGTACATTCCTCGTGCTCGATACTCTGGAACTCGCCATCGTGTACGCCACGAACGGGTCGGGTGATGCGGTGGCGCGACCTGTCGTCAAGATCGTCAGCGACGAGCGCGGCAACACGTTGTTTCCCGGAACGCTGGTGGATCTGATGGAACGCGACGAGTCAGGGACGTTCAAGCGAACGATCATCAAGGTGACCGACCCTGAGCGATACGGCATTCGTGTCAGCGACTACTTCGCCTGATCTCTTCGTGCAGCGCTTCGCCGCGCTGCGTGCCGACGGTCGCAAGGCGCTCGTCGTCTATGCGACGGCCGGCCATCCGGATCGCGCGCGATCGCTGGCGCTGCTGCGTGGGGCGGCCGCCGCCGGCGCGGACATCATCGAGGTCGGCATTCCGTTCTCCGACCCACTGGCGGACGGTCCGGTGATCCAGGCGAGTTCCCAGCGCGCGCTCGCGCTGGGCATGACGTTCGACCGTGCGTTGGAGCTGGTGGCGGAGGCGCAGCTGGCGGTGCCCGTCGTGCTCTTCACCTATCTCAATCCGCTGCTTGCGGCAGGTCCCGATGCGCTGGAGCGAGGGGCTCGCGCCGGAGCACGCGGCATTCTCGTCACCGACCTCCCCGTAGGCGCCGACGCGGCGCTGGAGCACCGCATCGGTGACGGCCCGCTTGCATTCATCCGGCTGGTGGCCCCGACCACGCCCGTGGCACGCATGGAGGCGATCGCACGCCATGGCAGTGGTTTCGTCTATCTGATCAGCCGCCTTGGTGTCACAGGCGAACGCGACGACGTGCCTCCCGATCTGCCGGCGACGATTCGCAGGCTGCGCGGCATGACCGCGCTGCCCATCTGCGTCGGCTTCGGCATCTCGCGCCCTGATCAGGCCGCGGCCGTTGCGCGTCTGGCGGACGGTGTCGTGGTGGGCAGCGCCGTCGTGCGCGCGGCGGACACGGATGTCGAGCGCGCGATCGACCTCGTCGGATCGTTGCGCATTGCCATGGACGGCGCCCGCGACTGAATCAGCGGTCGCGGCTCGCTCGCATGTCGCGTCGCAGGGCGCGCTCCAGTTGGGCATCCGGGCGCGCGAAGACGGTGCGACATCGTTGCACCACCACGAGTCCTGGCGCCGCGCCGCGCGGTTTGCGCACGTACTTGCGCCGCGTCCAGTCCACGGGCACGACCGCCGAACCGCGTGACTTGCTGTGCCAGGCCGCGAGCATGGCCGCCTCGCCCAGGTCGCGTTCGGGCGGTGCATCGTCATGGTGCCAGCGCAGCACGACATGGGCGCCGGCATTGTCGCGAGCGTGCAGCCAGACATCCTCGGGCGCAGCCGCATGGAACGTCAGCTCGTCGTTGGACGCTGCGCCGCGTCCGACCCAGATGTCCAGTCCACCCGACGAGCGATAGGTGCGGAAGGCCGTCGCCCCGGGACGTGCGGATCGTGTTGCGCGCCCGGGCGATGCTGGTGCCGGTGGTGCATCGGCGCCGGTCGTGGACGTGGGCGGGGCCAACGTCGCCAGGCGCTCGGGCAGTTGTGCGAGCGCCCGTTCCATGGAGCGGACGGTGGCGTAGAGTCGCGTCGCGGCTTCCAGTCCCGTTTCACCGCGACGCGGTGCGACCGCGACAGGCGTGCCGTCGCTGACCATTATCTGGTCGGGTGCAGGCGCGCTGCCCAGCGCCAACAACGCGTCAGCCGCCGCACGATAGAGCGGTGCGGCAGTCGCGCGCTCCAGCTCCGCGCGCATGCGCCGCCGCGCGCGCTCGATGCGGCCGTCGCCTGCCTGCGCGGCCATTGACGCGGCCGGATTCCCGCTGGGCATGATGAGCGACGCTGCGGCGCGTCCGTTCTCACACATCGGGAAGGGAAGCAGTTGATCACCACACCACGTGGGACGTGGCTCAGGCAACGAGCAGATGAACGCGTACCGTTCCCAGGCGCGCTCTGGCTCCTGCATCAGCCATCGCGCGAGGGGCATGCTCAACCATCGCCCCGAGAGCAGCGCAGGCGTGTCGCCCGCTGCCACCGCCCGCTCGAGCGCGGCGCGATCCAGCACCGGCCGCGGCGTTGCAAGCGGCGGCAGGCGTCCCCCGATCGCGGCGACTATCTTCCCGCCTGCCTCACGCAGTACTGCAGCGCGAGCTGTTGGTATGGCACTGACTTCGAGCGTGGCAGTGCGGGATGCGGAACCGCGAAACCGGCCCTCATGAGACAGCGTGACAATCAGGCGACGATCGTCCTCCGGGGCGAGCACATGACGCACGATCCAGCGCTGGAGCAGCGCGCCGACTGCATCGCCTGCATACTGCCGGACGGGCACCTCGGCCAACGCGAGATCGAACGCCACTGCCTGCCCCGATGCGGGATGCACGACGATCACGCGAGCGGCCTGATCCACGAGCACGCCGCGCAGCGCCTGGCCTTTCCACTGGCCGTCGAGCTCGCGCGCCAGGTACCGGGCGGTCAGGCTATCCACGAAACAGACTCGTTTGACATGGCCGCAGAATGGACCTATGTTCGTACGCTGTCAACAGATGCGTGATATCGCCTACGTTGCGCTTGGTTCCAATCTGGGCGACCGTGCCGCCTATCTTGCGCGCGCCCGCACCGCGCTCGCGGCGCTTCCGTTGAGCCGCATCCTTGGCGCATCTTCCATCGAGGAAACCGCGCCTCTGGGGAATCTTCCCCAGAACAGGTATCTCAATCAGATGGTCGCGCTGGAAACGGAACTCCCGCCACGCGCGCTGCTCGACGCACTGCATGCGATCGAGCGTGCCGAAGGTCGGGTGCGAAGCGAACGGTGGGGACCACGTACCCTGGATCTCGATATCGTGATGTTCGCCGGCCAGACAGTAGACGAACCGGGACTTACCGTACCCCATCCGGGGGCGCACACGCGCGATTTCTGGAAGCGGGAGCTGGCCGAGCTGAAGGGATGCAATGAGTAGCGCGCCGGAGCCGCAGCGCCAGCGCCCCGTGACGACGCACGACTTCGTGGCGCGCAAGGGCAGCGCGCAGAAGCTCGTGGTCGTCACCGCATACGATGCGCTGTTCGGCCGCCTGGTCGACGAGAGCGGCGTGGATGCCGTCCTCGTGGGCGATTCGCTGGCCAGCGTGGTGGCGGGTCTGGAGTCCACGCTCGCGGTGACGTTGGATCAGATGATCTATCACGCGCGCATCACACGACGCGGCGTGACGCGCGCCCTGCTGATCATCGACATGCCGTTTCTCACCTACCAGGTGAGCACGGAGCAGGCACTGCTGAACTGCGGCCACGCCATGCAGAAGACCGGCGCGCAGGCGGTGAAGCTCGAGGGTGGCAGCGCGGACATCGCGCGCACGGTTCGTGCGTTGACCGACATCGGGATTCCGGTCATGGGGCACCTCGGTTTCACACCGCAGTCCGTTCACGCGCTGGGCGGATTTCGCGTGCAGGGGCGTGACGACGGCGGTGCGCAACGGCTTCTGGAGGAGGCCAGGCGTCTGGAAGATGCCGGTGCCTTCGCCCTTGTTCTCGAACTCGTGCCGGCGGCGGTGGCCGCGGCCATCACTCAGGCCGTATCCATCCCCACGATCGGCATTGGAGCCGGGCCATCGTGCGACGGACAGGTCCTGGTGCTGCACGACCTGCTGGGTCTCAACGACCGTTTCACTCCGAAATTTCTCAAGCGCTACGCGACACTCGCGACCGATGTGCGCAATGCCATCGGAAGGTTCCGCGACGACGTGCGCGAAGGGCGGTATCCTGATGACGAGCACAGCTTCTAGTATCCGGGTCATCAACTCGGTCTGCGACATGCGCAGCGCGCTCGCGGAGGCACGGCGCACGCGCACACGCGTCGCGCTGGTGCCAACGATGGGCGCGTTGCACGAAGGGCATCTGCATCTCGTGGATGAGGCGCGCCGCCATGGCGGCATCGTGGTCATGAGCGTCTTCGTCAATCCGCTGCAGTTCGGGCCGCACGATGACTTCCTCCGCTATCCCCGCGACCTCGACGGGGACGCGGCGAAGGCGGAGCGGCGCGGGGTCGACCTGCTGTTCGCGCCCGGCGTGGAGGAGCTGTATTCGCCGGAACGCAGTGTGGTCGTCACCCCGCTGGCGCTCGCCGATCGCTGGGAGGGGGCCGCGCGACCGGGTCATTTCACCGGCGTTCTCACGATCGTGGCCAAGCTGTTCAACATCGTGCAGCCCCACGCGGCTGTATTCGGACAGAAGGACATTCAACAGGCGACGCTGATCCGGGCCATGACGCGCGATCTCGACTTTCCGGTGCGGGTCATCGTCGCACGGACCGTGCGCGAAGCGGACGGACTTGCCCTCTCGAGTCGCAACGCATACCTCGCGAACGATGAGCATCGCCGCGCCCTGGTGCTCTCCCGCACGCTCACGCACATCGCTCGCGCCTTTGACGGGGGGGAATACGACGCGGTGGAACTCGAGCAGCTCGGCTGGGAGACGCTGGCCACGGAGCCGGAGGTGCATGTGGATTATCTCGCGATTGTGGACCCGCAGCGACTCGAGCCCGTGGCGGTGGCCGAGCAGGGAACGATCGTGGCCGTCGCGGCCCGCGTGGGCGCCACGCGTCTCATCGACAATGTCATCCTGGGCGAGACGTGAGCTGGAGCGCGGTCGTCGCTGCGCTCGACGACGGCGACACTTTCCGCTCCCGGGTGAGCGTGTACCTGCATCCGCTGGCGGGCCGGCCCATCGTGTGGCACGTGGCCATGGCGCTCGCCAATGTCGCGCCGCCCCCGCGGGAAATCCGGCTGCTGCACCGCGCATCATCGGTGCTGGCGCTGCCCGAAGGGCTGGACGTTCCACTGCATGCGGTTGCGGTGACCGACGGCTCGGAGCTCGTCGCGCTGCGCGCGGCGGTCACCGCACCCGGGCTGCGCGTGCTTGTGGACGGCGCATCGCCACTGGTCGCACCCCCCACCTTCGCGCGTCTGCTGCGCGCGGGCGAAGGCGGCGTCGCCGCGCTCCCGAATCCGCACATGGAGGGCTCGTATCTCGCGGTCGGCGGAGAAGGCCCCGCACTCGCATCGGCCGACGATCCGCGTCTCCCGGTGGGCGCGTTGCGCATCACGCCCACGTCGGCCGACGAGCTCATTCGCGTAGTGGATCGTCACACGCTGTCAGACGCCTCCACGGCGATGCGCGATCGCCTCGTGCGACGACACGAGGGGGCAGGGGTCACCTTCGTTCTCCCGAACACGACCTGGATTGACGCCGATGTCCGCATTGGCGAGGACACCGTCATCTATCCCGGCGCGGTGCTCGAGGGTCACACGGAGATCGGGACCGAATGTGTCATCGGTCCATACAGCCGTCTGGTGGACGCCACGATCGGGCGCGGCGTCGAGCTGAAGGGGTGGAACTACGTCGCCCGGACCAACATCCGCAACCACGCCGTGCTCGAACCGTATGTGCGTCGTGGATTCGACTGAGCTCGCTCTGCCGGACTGGGCCCGGGTGAGCGAGCGCCGGCGCGCGCACATCGCGCGCGTCACCACGATGCTCCTGGAGTGGTGCGATGCGCTCGACGTCCCCCGCGAGGAACGGGCCGAATGGCGCGATGCCGGCCTGCTGCACGATGCACTGCGGGACACCGGCGAATCCGAACTGCGCGCATGGGCCCCGGATTCCGCTATCCCCACGGAGCTGCTCCATGGACCGGCTGTGGCACAGCGCCTCGTACTCATGGGAGAGACACGGCACGATCTGCTCGAGGCGATCCGTTGGCACACGGTAGGATGTGCCCGCTGGGCACGCACGGGACGGGCCCTGTACATGGCGGATTATCTGGAGCCGGGCCGCCCGTTCGCGCGCGCCGATCGCGCGTTCCTGGCCACGCATGTTCCCCGGGACTTTGATGGGGCCTTTCGACAGGTGGTGCGGCATCGCGTGGAATGGTGCCTGCGCGAGGGATTCGAGCTGTTTCCCTCGACGGTGGCGCTCTGGAACAGCGTGCGGTGAAACGCTGGCATCTGGGCCTGGTGGCCGCTCTGTTTCTCGTTGGCGGCGCGGCGACGGCCGTGAAGCTGTCCGGGCGCGATGCCGCGCACACGGGAACCGTACGACCCACACTCGGCCGGCCTGACGCCCGCGCACCCGAGGACGTGCGCATTCGTGTGGAAGTGCTCAACGCCACGCGCACACAGGGGCTTGCTCGGCGCGCGACCTTTTACCTGCGCGATCGCGGATTCGATGTCGTGGAATCCGGGAACGCCCGTGAGCTGCGCGACAGCACGCTCATCATTGACCGTACTGGGCATCCCGGGTGGGCAACGCGCGTGGCGAACGCCATGGACGGGGCGCCCGTGCAGTCCCGTCCCGACAGCTCACGCTATCTCGACGTGAGTGTCCTCATTGGCCGCAACTGGCGTCCGCCTGCCGAGCCGTTCTACCCGTAGCTGGCCGCACGCCGCGGCGATGTCCGTGCCACGACTCTTGCGAATGGCGACCTCCACGCCGCGCCGCCGCACCTCGCGCGCAAAGTGCGCGATGCCTTCGGGTGACGTGGGCCGGAATTCCTGCGTCCCGCCCGTGTGCAGGGGAATGAGGTTCACGAACGCGCCGCACTGACGCGCGAGCGACGCGAGTTGCGCCGCATGCTCCGCGGCGTCGTTCACGCCGCCCAGCATGACGTACTCGAACGTGACGCGCCGGCTGAACGCGCTCGCGGCGGCAACCAGCTCCGCGAGCGGATACCTGACGTTGATCGGCATGAGCTCGCGCCGGAGTGCGTCATCCGGGGCGTGCACGGACAGCGCGAGGCGGAACTGCTCCGGTCGTCGCGCCAGCGCGGCGATGCCCGGCAGCACGCCAACGGTCGAGATCGTGATGTGGCGGGCACCGATGCCCAGCCCGGCCGGCTGGTTCAGGATGGTGAGGGCAGGGTCCACCGCGCTCCAGTTCATCAGCGGCTCCCCCATGCCCATGAACA
>JBOHTE010000875.1:0-2425 GCA_050733555.1 Gemmatimonadaceae bacterium
CCCAGAGGCAGCGCAGGTAGATCGCCGTCCCAAGCCCGAGCGGCAGCAGCGCCACGAATTGGGGGACGGACCATGACGCGGGCAACGCAAGCTCACGCGAACCCAAAATGGCATCGGGAAACCAGAAGGCCACCGTGCCCGGAACGAAAACCGTGAACGCGATTGTCTCGACAAACAAACCGATGCGCCGCAACGAACTCACCGTGGTGTCTCTGGCGCGCTGGATCGGCGTAGAGGAATTCTTCGCAGAGCGTCGCTCATCGTCATGAGAGCAGATGGGCCGCCTACCGCTTGAGCTAACGTGCAAGCGAATCCAACGTGAGCGCGGCGCGCGGCGCTGCGCAATCCGAAAATCGCTTGTCAGGTACAGCGCTCACTGGAACGCGGCTAGGAGAACTCGAACATTTCTCCCAGTCCGGCGAATACCGCCGCCAGCGCCGCGGGACTCAACACACCAAGCCGTTTGCGCAGCCGTTCCCGGTCCACGGTGCGTAGCTGATCCAGAGCGACGCGGCCATTCTTTCCCCCGAAGCGACACGCCGGCCGAAACGGATATGCGTGGCCGCCGGTGGTCATCGGGGCGACAATGACCGTGCGCAGGTGGTGATTCAGTTCGTCAGGGGATATCACAAGGCACGGCTGGGTCTTGCGAATTACGCTTTCGCTTCCGCGCGCAGGATCCAACTCTACCAGGACCACCTCGCCCCGGCTCGGCACGCGGGCGAGGCGCGCTACCGCCATTCCCATTCCTCGGTGTCGAACGCCGGGGCGGCCGTTTCAAGCAGGCCATCCTCCCCCCGGGCGTGCAGTTGCGCTGCTGCTTCGGCCCAGCCGGCGCGAGCGCGGCGCGCGGCGGCGATGACGATCCGGCCGGTCTCGGCGTGCAATTCGACGTCGGCGCCGAGCCCCGACTGTTCGAGGAGCGGCTTCGGAATGCGGATCCCCTGGGAGTTCCCGATCGCGACGATGCGAGCCTTCACGGAGCCTGGGCGGGGCATGGTAGATACAATGTATATACAGCGCCTTCCCCAGGCAAGGACGCCATCGCCGCCCAACGCCAGAGTACAGCTGCGAGCGAGCCAAATAGAGATACGGGACGCAGCTCCGCCCCACCGAAAATCGCTTGACAGCTGCAACGTTCGTCAGGCCTCACGGAGCACGAAACCAGCTTCACGAAGTTGGGCTGCAGCACGGAGAACCGGGCGAGTTCCGAGTCTCTCGACGGAGAGGTGATGACGTAAGTGAGACTGAAGCGCGCGAGCAACGCGTGCCAGCCGTGACCAATCCCAGGCATCGATCGGCCCCAGCTTGTCCAGGTAGGTGTCCTGCCATCGCGCAGCTCGCGACTTGCTGTTCAGTGCCAGTCGCGATGCGGTGAGCGTTCGGCCGGCAACGCCGCCGAATTGCAACTGCAGAAGGCCCCATCCGCCGATGACGTAACGATGCGTGCGGCCGTGTACGGCACCGGATTGCAACCGGATGCGCTCGATCCGCGGCGCGCCTACGGTTTGTGGGGACCAGAGCTGAAGAAATACGGCAGCACCAGTTGCGTGTGGATCGTCGCCAAGCGGCCAGGCCTGCTCGATCAAGGAGCGCGAGGCGAACTCGCGGAGAGGCCGATCATATTCGGAGTACGCCTCATAGACTCGGCAGTCCGTGCTCTCGAACACGTGATCCAGCACCGCGCGCGCATCATCCGCTGCGGCATAGAACGCAAAGCTTGGCACGCACGGAAATTAGATGTGAGGTCCAAGGCCTGAGCCAACCTGCAAAGCATCCAAATGAGAGTGGCGCCGTCAGGCGCCACACTCAATAACGATGCCCTGCCAGGTTCAGCCTTCGTTAGCCCGCATCGAAGACGACGCCTGCCCGTAGTGGCGCGACGTTCCACCCCATGTCAGTGCGGGGTGATCACGCGGTAGGGCAAAGGCGGCTGGGCAACGTTGGCCTGCTGAATCCGATCTCGTTCGGCTAGCAATTTGGTCGTAAAACGCTGACTCTCGCCGAGCCGCTCGACCTCAATCGCGATGGCGTCCAGCGCAAGCTCGATTCGCTCGAGGGAGGCGTCCCGAGCGCCTGGATCCGGCCGGCGTTCTGGCCGCGGCCGCGAGAGCCACTTGCCCCTGCCGTAGATAGCGGCCCAAAAGGCGATCGCTCCGGCGAGCGAGCTGCCAATGATGACCGCAGCCTTCCCATCGATCATGGGTGTCTCCTCAGAGGCTTGAGAGTATCTCTACGTGGCCCGTTCGGGAACGTTTCATGAAGCCTGTATGCGGGCTAACGCCGAAGCTCAGCTGCAGCCGAGTGCAATAGGAGCAATGCGCGGAGCGCCATGCAACTCCTCGCAGCCTTGCGGATTCAAGCGGCACGGGCCAGCCGTGGGCACAGTTGGCGACCCACCAGGCTGGTCCGCGTCACAGTCTAC
>JBOHTE010000876.1:0-2821 GCA_050733555.1 Gemmatimonadaceae bacterium
CGGAGTAGGACGCGGTGAGCGTGTGATGGCCGCGGCTCGATCTTGTGCCGCGTACGCGTCTGCGCGAATGAGGCAATCCTCCCCGGCATCGCCGGCGCACGCGCCGAACGGTAACCTACGAGCTCGCGAGCGTTGACCCGCACGACAGGCGACCGCTCGGGCTCGCTCTCAGGGCATGCCCATTCAAGCTCGCGTCGGTGACGACTTCCGCGCGCGATTCGGCGCGTGTCACCGGCACCCGGCACGAAGGGCGCCAGCTTCCGGCATGGCAGGTCATCCGCTTGAGTGGCGCTGTGGGACGATCCGCGGGGGAGAGCAGCTCGGCGGCAGACGCTGCACCCACCACCTTCGAGACGTCACGCAGTGGCGACGAAGCAGAAGGGAATCCCGGAAAGAAGCAGAGCGACAACGAAGGGACATGACACGCACACACGACGACAGAAACCCCGAAGTCCGCCGTGCAATCCGAACAAGAAGGGGAACAGGAATCCACGCAGGGCCCCGGCGTGACGCGCACGCTACGCGCGCGAGCAAGCGTCCGACAAGAGCTGCGATGCAGGCCGGTGCGAGTGATGGCGCGAAGGGCTCGGATTGCAGAGTGATCGATGCGCTCGAGCGGCAGGGGAAGGCTCACAGGTCGGAGGCACTGGCGTGCTTGGCATTCCTGTTTCGCTTCGGTGTGGGCGTGACGAAAAACGCGAAGCGTGCGCTGGCGTACTATCGTCGGGCCGCTGAGATGGGAGATCCGGAAGCGAGCTTCTGCGCCGGTGACAGGTGCGCAAGCGCAGAGGGCACTCGGAAGGATCTTCGCGCTGCCCTTCACTACTTTCGCCACGCGGCCGAGCGCGGGTCGGCGGATGCGCTTGCGTCGTTGGGATACATGTACTGGTACGGGCAAGGGGTGAGGAAGGACAGGCCGGCGGCACTCAAGCTCTATCGTGCGGCGGCACGACTTGGAAGTGCGGACGCGAACCACAATCTCGGGCAGGCGTATCGAGCAGGCGCCGGTGTACGACGGAGCGCGCGCACAGCATTCGGCTACTTCCAGCGCGCTGCGTTGTTGGGGCATCCGCATGCGCAGTACCGCACCGCGGTTGCGCTTCTGGATGGTGTCGGTGTCCGCTCAGACCACAGGCGCGCGCACCGCTGGATGGATGCCGCGAAGCAGGCTGGTGATCCTGCCGCACTTGATTTCGACTGGCCTGCGGGAGAGCGACGCGCACCCAGGCTGAACCGCCCCGGGTCTCCGGCGAACCCAGGGCGGTTTATGCAGTGACCAGGAGCGCGAAGTGCGACACACAGAGCATGGAGCGTGGCCGAAAGATTCGGATGACCCTTTACGAAAGCTCTGAAGGGCCTTGTGTCACGTTGTTTGGCCCGATGCATGTCGAGCTCGACGCCCTTCGAGATCTCTTTTGGGCTTTAAGTCAGGGAGGCGGTCCAGTCCAGCTGGATGAAACGGAGTTTATCGTTTCGTTTGGCGGAGTAAGGATTCTCGCCAGATGCCTGGATGTTACATCAGGCGGGCGAAGCACTCAGCGTGCTGGAATTTTCAGATGCGACGACGCCATGCCAGCGTTCGTGTGGACACAAGCGTGCGACGATTGGGGTATCACGGCGGAACTCGTGCAGGGATTAATCGACAGCGCTACCGCGGGACATCAGTACCTTTCGGATAACCGCGCAGACGATGTCGTGGTCGTTGTTTCCAAAGGCGAATTCAGCGACAGCATACTCCGCGAAGCCTGAGCCTGAGCGGCGTGCAGCAAAGGAATTTCGTCTTCAGCCTCTGAAACACAACCAGAACACGAGAGCCATGGGCATAATCAAGATTGCTCTTATCGATGATCACGGCAACGACGAAGTGGAAGTGGAGGGGGACACCCATCTCCTCGATCCAATTCTTCCGCAGTTCCAGGACGATTCTTTCCAGTGTCTTCTATTCATCGACCCCTTCGGCGACACCGTCTTTAATCGCCTGCAGCTGCAGTGCTTGATCCACGAGTGGGATGCGGTGCTGGGCGTGGCTCTTGACGGGCCTGCGCACACGATCGTCGAGCAGGTTGGTGGCCTGATTCGCAAGGGAGCTGCAGAACCTCACACCTACCTGAAGGTCTTCGGCGACTGAGGGAATTCGGAGGAAGCAAGTGCAGACGAGCGTGCAGATCACCTCTGGGTGTCAAGAGCCGGTGAGCGGTGTGAATCGCCCCGGCATTTCTCGAGATCTCCGTGCTTGAGAGAACATTTGGCCTCGCGAACACACAGCTTCGTGAGGCCCATGGGTACTTGTTCCTGTCGCACCACGATGCCGTGGGCCAATGTACCCGAGGAATCCGTACTATCACCTGGCTACGGGACACCTCACCCGGGAAGATCCGCTCGGATTGGCGGGCGGGCTCGATGTCCATGGCTTCAACGGCGCCGACCCGCTGTCGTATTCGGATCCATGTGGGTCAGGTCGGCCGTGCACGCTCGAAGAGCTCCTGCAAGTTGGCACCGGACTCCACACGACGGATCACGCCGTGGGCTCCGATCACGGAGGCCGCAAGAGCTACCGCGACGTCTCTCTCACCGCCTGATGCGAATCCGGGCAGGGAGCCCGCTAGAACGCTCCCTGCCCGAACGCAGCATCGGTTACCAACCTGCCATCCTCCTACTTCTTTACCTCGAAATTCTTCACGCTTGCGGACGCGCCGTTCAGCGCGACGTCCACCTTGTACTGCCCCGCCGGCCACGCGCTCTTCTTCGTGATGTGGAACTCCGTCGTGGCGGGCCCGGTCGGCGTGATGCTCTTCGACGCCGAGTCGATCACGGTCTCCTT
>JBOHTE010000877.1:0-1024 GCA_050733555.1 Gemmatimonadaceae bacterium
TTTGGCGAGACGGGCAAGTCGCTCCAGACTCCGGGGCCGATGATTCGCGTGCGCGAAGGCATGCGCGTGCACGTGCGCGTGCACAACGCCGTCACCGGAACTCTCATCGTGCACGGGCTCTCGGCACGACACTCGACAGTGATGGACACGCTCATCGTGCCCCAGGGCACCACGCGTGAAGTCACCTTCACGGCCGACGTCGCGGGAACATTCTACTACTGGGCGACGAACTCCGGCGCTGCCTTTGATGACCGCATCTACCAGGACGGCCAGCTCAACGGGGCGCTCATTGTGGACCCGGCAGCCGGGACGCTGCAGCCCGATCGGGTGTTCGTGGTGCAGTGGTACGTTCCGCGCAAGCTGCCTGATGGCAAGGGCGACAGGGACAACGGATTCTTTACGTTCAACGGAATGCCGTGGCCCAACACCGAACGCCTGACGTATGCGCAGGGCGACTCGATTCGCTGGCGCGTGATCAACGCGACGGCCGACGTGCATCCGCTGCACCTGCACGGGTTCTTCTTCCGTGTCACGGCGCGTGGCGACATGGCGCGGGACACGGTGTACTGGCCCGCACAGCAGCGCATGGGCGTGACGGAGCTGATGATCAACGGCACCACGATGGACCTGGCGTGGTACGCCGATCGGCCGGGGTCGTGGATCTATCACTGTCACCTGAACTGGCACGTGGTGCCGAACCCCGCGGTGGGCAGTGCCATCGTGCCGGACAGCGTTCGGGAGGCCGAGCTGTTCGCTGCGCAAGACATGTCGGGCATGGGCAGCATGGCCAGCCATGCGGACAGCCGGATGGGCGGGCTGATTCTCCGCATCGACATTGCACCGTCCGCGTCGTGGCACGCGTACACCGGGCCGCGCGAGCGCCTTCACCTCTATGTGCGGAGCGATTCGCAGCCGGGCGACAGCGCGCGCCGGTTCGGCTATGCACTCGCGCAGGGTGACTCCGCCGCCGCATCGAGCACGCTCCAGTGGCCGGGGCCCCCCATCATTCTGCACGAGGGCCGGC